>JAQWHO010000329.1 GCA_029249355.1 Thalassotalea sp. | reverse complement strand
CAATTTTTAGTTCAGAAATACCATTCATATTATAATAAGAACAGCTGACTATTATTCAAACGCGCATATTATACTTATGATTAAAGTAATTCACCAGTGTTCTATGCTTTTATTTTATTTTATTATTATTATTATTATTATTATTAATCAAGCTAAATACCTGCTATAGCAGCTATTGCTACTGCAGCCTGATAAATAATTTGGGTTCCAGTTGACCATAAAGTCAAACTATCCATATAGTCAGAATCGAGTGGGACAACTACAGTATCTCCCGGTTGCAAGACATCGTTTTCTCTAGATGAAAACCAATTAGCTGAATTTGTAATATTCACAGAACCGTTAGCTTTTATCACATAAATACGTTCTTCATCAGCTTGCTGCTTAATGCCTCCACTTAATTCAACATAGTCAAGTGCACTTAATTTATCTTGATACATATGGGAAGTTGCAACTTGCACCTGACCTATAACATTAACTGAATTCTGTTTCGTTGGCACATACAACAAATCACCATTTTCTAAAAGAACATCAAGGTCTTGATCTTGTTGTAATTGTAGAATATCCACAACTAATCTACCCACTGGCTTCACCTTGGTCAAGTCAGCTAATAATAATTTAGCCTGACTATAATCAACCATTTGAGAGCCTTTATTTTGAGCTAAGCTTTTTGAGGCTATCTCCATTCTCAAACTTTCTGATACTTTTAACAGATTTTGTATTTCGAGTTGCTTAAGTTTTTTCCTTGTAAAAACAGAAGCATCTAGATAAGCATACTTAGTGAAACCACCAACCCTATTAATTAATTGACCAAGGGTCTCACCTCTTTGAATCGTATATTTACCAGGAAACAAAAACTCCCCACGTAATTCGACGAGATGGTTTTCTTGCCAAGATGGAATTTGAAGAACATTTAGGCGATCTTTACTCTTAAGACTTAAGTTACTCTTCTGATTTCCCTCTAAGGCTTCAGAAAGGTCAATACTAAAAGATTGTTTAACCGCTTCTTTATCTATAATAGTGTTTCTAGTAATTTCAGCTTTATATAAAAAAGCTGACTCCAGTAATCCCCCTGAAGCTTTAAGTAAGTCACCCACTTTAGCATTTAAAGCTAATGGGTATATACCAGGGAATTTTACAGCGCCAACAACTTCAAGTAGTTTAATAGGTTCACCAGAAGCGGCCTGTTGCTTAAGTTTTTCAATAACAGGTAACAATAAGCGCTTTCGTGAAAAAGGGTTTAAATCTCTAAAGTTTACTTCTTCTTCAACAGCGCCGCCGGTAAGCTCCTCTAGTGTTTTCGAAGCTAACTTTATAGAGTCTTCAAGTTCATCTTTTTCTTCATAATTTTCATCTGCATCGTATTCCATCCAAAACATTTTATCTTTGTAATCATTCTTCGCTTGTAGCTTTCCTTCTTCTTTCAATTCTTCAGTGGTATATGCAAAACTATCTAGTTGGCTTATTTTTTCTGATTTATTTTCATTCATTGAAAAAATTAAAATTTTGTCTTGTGGCTTTAATTCAATATTATCTTCAGACTGAGCATCTGAAATAATGTTAAAAAAACTAAATTGAAGAATATCAATACTTCTTGCATTATCTCTTTCTCTAATAATTATACTGTAAGCTAAATCAGCATCATGCAAGAGGTGGGAATTAACTCTTGGCAATAGATCAGATATTTTTTGACCTTCTTTCCATTGATATTTCCCTGGTCTAGCAACTGCGCCAATAACAGTTACAGAATCTTCAAACAACTGAGATGTTTTCATTACTTTAATAAAATCACCTGCTTTAACTTTTTCATAAAGCGCATTTTCATTAGTTAGATCAATATTGCGTACCGTTCTTAAATTTTTATCATTAAAGCGTTCAACAACCGTAGATGAAGGATAAGCTGATGGTAAAAGACCGCCAGCCATTTTAATTGCAGATTCAAATGTTTCATTAGCTGACAACTCGTAAATTGCTGGACGCTTTACTTCACCATCAACAGTAATTCTATCGCCAACAGAATTGATGAAAACAACATCACCAGATTTAAGCATTACATCATTTGAAGAGTCACCGTTAATGAGTAAATCATATAAATCCAAAGTCGTGACTAATTTTCCAGAACGCTTTAACTGAATATTTCTTAATGATCCAATATCATCAATGCCACCAGACGAAAAAATAGCATGAGTAATACTTGATAATGAGCTCAATACATACTGGCCAGGCTTATAAGCACCACCTAAGACAAAAACACGAATGGATCTCAATTCAGTTAAGGTAATAACTACATCGACACCCAATACTTTGTTTTTAATTTCATTAGCAAGAAACGTCTTAACTTCAATGAATGTCATTCCTCCAACAGAAAAAGGCCCTAATTGAGGTAAAACGATTTCTCCTTGACGTGAAATCGGAAATTCATAATCAAAATTTTCTTTACCAAAAATTTGAATAGAGAGCGTATCGCCAGCCCCTATAACATAATTATCTGGAACGGCAACATCTAACGACGGTGCAAAGGTTAAAGGCGCATTAGCAAAAACATCGTAACCGAATGCTTTAGGAGTATCGTCTTCGTCGTCATCCTGAGCATTCATCATTTCAGAGGAAAAAATAGGATTACCAAATTCATCAAATTGAGTATCTCTTGGAAAATACTGTTGTAGCTGTTGGGTGTTTTCATTTTTATTCGTTGGAGAATTCGTTAGTTTTTTCTGAATAGTACGAATATCAATCCCCATACTTTGCGCCAAAGATTTTTGTTGCGCTGGTGGCAACTTTTTAAATTGCTCCAATTGCTGTGGAGTTATATTACTCGGTAATTGCGCAGCACTTGTAGTCAAAGCAACTAACGTAATAACTAAAGATACAGCCCAAGAACCAATTATTTTATTTATTTTTTTCATTTTTAACGCCACGGTATACAAATATTTAAACCCAAATCAAACATACAGTATCTTGCTGAACATTTTCACTTATATTGCTTTTAAGTTACTCATCAATTTCTTCAAATTCATCCATAAAAGCTTCTAACTCTTCTTCACTTTCTTCATCCACAACTATAGGTGGCTCACCATCATACACTTTAAATTGCATATTTTGAAAATATGCATTTTTAACAAATTCATAAGGATCAATTGAGTCTTGAATCAATTGTTCTTGATCTACCAGAGAAGCCCGTTGTTCAAGGGCTAAAACTCCAGCTCTTAGAATGTTTGGCCAAAAATCAATAATGGCTAACGGCCAATAGTATCGATCTACATAATCACCCACTTCTTCTCTTACTGAGGTTGGTCCCGTTACAGGTGTTACAAGGTAAGGACCATCACCAATACCATATAAGCCCAATACTTCACCAAATTCTTCTTGTTTTCTTGTCCAGCCAAAATCACTGGCGGGATCAAATATCCCAAATAAACCTACCGTTGAATTAAGTAGAAAGCGCCCTGTGCTTTTAGCCGCATCACTAAACTTTCCTTGCAACAAATTATTAATTACCGTTGAAGGTTCATTCAAATTCAGCGCCATATTATATAACCCTGAACGAACATCCTCATTAACATTATTAACATAAGCCTGTGAAGTAGGTTTTAATACATACTGATCGGCATAATCCCATGTCAGCGTCCACATTGGCCTATTTATTGATTCCAATGGGTCTTTAGGGTCACCCGACACCGTATCTTCTGGTGCTGAAGGGGTAGAAGAGCAAGCAGTTAATAATAAGACAAACAAACATACGGCTAAACATTTAATTAGATGAAAAATTGAAGAATTCACAAATATATTTTCCTGGATACATTAAAACCGTTTGATAGTTGCATCAGAACAGTCCTAAAAATAAGCACGACAAATTTTTTTAGGAGTTTAACACGATTAAAATTAGACAAACAAAAGAACTATTAAATTTTTGTTAGAAAGTGTAAGAATAACGTCATGTTTTCCATAAAAGATCTCAAAATGTCACAGTTACTCCCTGGCTATCTCAACTTTCGCTGTGGGTAACAAGTGCTGATACTGCTCTTTTAATCGTTGCTTTGATTTTTCATCGCCATGAACAATTTTAATATACTGTGGTTGAAACCTCATTCGCTTAACAAAGTTAATTAACCCTTGCTGATCTGCATGTGCAGAATAACCGTTAATAGTATGAATGCCTGCTTTAACATGAATACGTTGATTATTGATAAAAACGTAACCCCCTTTAACACCATATTTTTGAATATCACGACCTAATGTGCCTTGAGCTTGATAACCAACAAAAATTACATCAGCAGTTTTTTCTGATAAAAATTTTTCAAGATAATTAACAATGCGCCCTCCTGAGCACATACCGCTTGCCGCAATAACAATAGCCGGTTTATTCCGACTGGCTAGGTAATTAACGGTTTGAATATGTTGCTCGTGAGAGTCAATAGTATAAAGTTGCTCAAAATTCAATGGATGGCGATGCTCCTTTATTTTACGTCTAGCTTCATTATCCCAAAAAGTTGAAAACTTTCGATACTGTTCAGTAAAGTTTGCCGCCAGGGGAGAGTCGACTATTATTTCGATATCTTGCCAGATGTGTTTATTAGATTTTTTTTGCTCAGTAAAAATAAACTGCTCAATTTCATAAAGCAGTTCTTGTGTGCGACCAATACTAAACGCAGGAATAAGCACAACACCGTTATCAGCGACCGCTTTTTCAATCACTAATTTAAGCCGATTACTGCGATCCTTACGTTTTTCATGATTTTTATCTCCATAAGTAGACTCAATCACTAAAGTATCGGCTCGGTAAGGGCTTTTAGGCGCAGGGAGTAATGGTGCATATGGCGCACCTAAGTCACCAGAAAAAACCACACGGTGATTATTTGGCCTTTTTCCGATATCAATCTCGACATATGCAGAACCAAGAATATGACCGGTAGGTTGAAACTTTAGCCTTACCGCTCCTGAATCAATGGGCAGTAATAGACATTTTTTATAATCAACAGCAACTATTTGTTTCTTAAGCAGCTTAATACAGCGTTCAATTAATTTATTATTTCGAGTGACTCCCACCTTTAATGCATCTTCAATAACTAAAGGAAGTAAGCTTGCAGTCGCTTGAGTAGCAAAAATTGGCCCATTAAAGCCCGCTGCGAGTAAATAAGGAATACGACCAACATGATCGATATGACAGTGAGTAATAACTAACGCTTTAACAGTTGATATATCAAACTCTATTGCTAATGAGTTATCAATTTGTGTATTCTCTTCACCTTGAAACAAACCGCAATCAATTAAAATAGAATCATTGGCCGTAATGTGAAGTTGATGACAAGATCCAGTAACGCCATTTACCGCACCATGATGTTGAATATGCATAAACAATCCTTGTTTAAGTTAATGTTTCAATTCTGTAGTTCTATTTATGAATGGACTGTTATTAATGAAATAGCTTCTTATTTTACTTGTTTACCTCGTTCAATTTCAGCTTCTAACATGGCTAATTTCTGTATGATACGGTCTTGCGTAATACCGGCCTTGGTTTGCTGAATATCCATTAGTAAAATTTTAATAAGTGCAGCACCTAAACCAATAATAACAGGGATAATAGGAGGATAAGAAATCCCAACAGCATGGCCAATCCAATCAATAATAACGGGGAAAGTTCCTAAAACCAAGACAATCGCAGCGACAAATATCCATCGTAATGCTTGGCGAGGAGCTAAATGGTCTCGACGAACTAGCCAATAGATAACTAACGCAATAATAAGGCCGATAACAGATGAAACAATTTGTGGATTAGTCAACTTATTTAAGTCCTGTAAGTCTATTAATATATCGTTCTTTTTTGGTAGGAAAAGCTTTGGTTATTGATAAAAGGCCACTATAAAGAAGATAATAACCTACAGCAAACCATGAATGAAAAATACGTGACATGCCAACTTCTCTCTCTTTCATTGGAACAGAAACCTCAACAATATTAAGTTTCATATTTCGCATCATTAACAAAACACCAATACATTGGTATTCAAGCATAGTGGCTTGTTTAGAAACCAAACACTCTAGAGCCGTTTCGTTATAAAGCCTAAATCCAGAGGTAATATCACTAACGTTTAATCGATTTAAACGTTTAAAAAACTGCCAAGCGATATGACGGCCCATACTTCCTCGATTGGTACAATTACCAATTACAACTTCAGCACCATTATTATGAGCTTCAATAAGTAAACAAATATCACTGGCTTGATGCTGGCCATCGGCATCCATAGTAACAACTTGTTTGAACCCTAACTTTTGAGCATAACGTAAACCCGCCTGCGTTGCTTTCCAAGCCCCTAAGTTTTGAATATTAGTTATCACAATTGCACCTGCTGCCTTTGCCTTTTGAGCAGTAAGGTCAGTGCTGGCATCATCAACAACGATAATTTGATAGCCACACTTAATCACAGAGCTAACAACATCAAAAATGGTTAACTCTTCGTTCATTGCGGGCATTACTATGCAAAGTTGATTTATATTCAAAAACTTAATTCAGTTCAAGTCCATCGAAACCGTGAATTATAAAGGGTTTAATTAGAAACTGCGAGATAATTATTCTTATTTAAAGGAAAGGATAGAATAGGAAAAAGTAAAATCAAAGGACTTATTTATACCGTGAGCAGGAGTTATTTCTCACTTTTTTGTATATCGCTTAGTATGTTTTTATATAAACTTGTAATACT
>JAQWHO010000328.1 GCA_029249355.1 Thalassotalea sp. | reverse complement strand
CATCATTATGAGTGATGTGCTCTAACCAGCTGAGCTATGTAGCCTTTCCAACCTGCCTCTCAGCAAGTGGCGCGTATTATGCAAATCTGTTTCGGCTTCGTCAACCGTTTTTTTATAAAAAAAGAAGACTTTTTGTTTGTTTGGCTAAACTCTCAACAAAACGCTGCATATATACGCATTTTTCTCAGTTTTTATTGAAAATTTGAAAGAATTAAATAAAGTTAACTTTATCTTTCTTTTGCTTCTTCGGCTAAATGAGCTGAATATTTTGCGATTTCAGGGATTTCGGCAGCAACAACTTTGGCTGGTAAGTTTCCAATCATAAATTCACCTACTTCAAGCGCTTGAGATTTTGCAGCAAAAGCAAGTAATGTACTACCGTTACACAATAGGCCAGTATAAATCTTTCTGATCTTCAATTTGTTAGCTTTTAAAAATGAGCGTAATCTATTTTTATCGTTAGCTTGTACATATTCACAAACACGTAAAGAAAGATCTGCTTTAGCCGGAGCTGATATTAGTAAAGTTGTTGCTAATACACTGGTGAGTAAAATAATCTTAATCATCTTTATTCCTATTGTTTTTAATTAAAGGTTTTAAATACACTTATATAATAGATGATTTTCTTATATATACAGAGAAATACTTGAAATAATTATGAAAAAAAACAGTTTTATAGATAACTGTTTAAATTATGGTTAATTCTTTGTTAAATATGGTAAAAATTTAATCAATACCTTTGATAAATATCATGATGTTCCCATGTAAAATAACAAATTAATTTGTAGGTTGGATAATTTGGTTTTAAATTAATGACTTTAAACTCTTAAAAAGGTTATTAAATAAGCTAAATAGAAAAATATTAAATATATAGTATTAGAGAGTTAATAAATTAGGCTAATAAGTGTTTAGGTTTATTTGTTATTTGATCAGTATTTATTTTTCAGTTTTAGGTGGGCATTGAGCAATTGTTTCAATTTTTCCTTCATTATTTTCTTGTTCTAATTTGACGTCAAACTGCCATAAATAATATAAGTGTTTTAATACTTCATCTTTTGAGTCGGCTAAGGGCACGTCTTGATGAGGAGTATATTTGAGTGTTAGAGAGCGATCGCCAGTAATATTTGCTTTTGTTATTTGAATGTTGGCTTCTAAATTACTCAAATTGTATTGGTTCGATAGTGCTGATCTTATCGCTTTATAGCCTTTCTCATTATGAATAGCAGAAATTTCAACATAACTTTCTTTTTCATCATCATGAATATGAAACAATTTAAAGTCTCGCATCAGCTTAGGTGATAAATATTGACTAATAAAGCTTTCATCTTTGAAGTTTTCCATTGCAAAGTGCAATGTGTCTAGCCAGTTGCTACCAGCTATAACAGGAAACCAATGTTTATCTTCTTCTGTTGGATGTTGGCAAATCCGTTTAATATCAATAAACATATTGAATCCTAAAGCGTAAGGATTAATGCCCGAATAATACGGACTGTTGTAGTCGGGTTGAGCGACAACATTGGTATGATTATGAAGAAATTCCATCATAAACTTTTCGCTGACTAGTCCTTCATCAAACAGGGTATTTAAAATAGTGTAATGCCAAAAACACGCCCAGCCTTCATTCATCACTTGAGTTTGCTTTTGAGGATAAAAATATTGTGAAACTTTGCGAACGATACGGACAATTTCACGCTGCCAAGATTTGAGAAGTGGCGCATTCTTTTCAATAAAATAAAGTAAGTTTTCCTGAGGCTCACTCGGAAAACTTATTGATTTTTTTGTTTCTTTATCCGCGCTTTCAGGAATAGTTCGCCATAAAGTATTTACTTGAGATTGCAGGTATTCTTCACGAGATTTTTGTCGTTCTAGTTCTTCTTCTAGCGATATTTTTTGCGGACGTTTATAACGGTCTACACCGTGGTTCATTAATGCATGGCAGGCATCTAAACAAGCTTCCACTTCATCAATGCCAAATTTATGTTCACATTCAGCAATATAATTTTTAGCAAATAATAAGTAATCTATTATTGAGCTCGCATCTGTCCATGACTTAAAGAGATAATTACCTTTAAAAAAAGAGTTATGTCCATAACAAGCATGTGCAATAACTAATGCTTGCATGGTGATTGAATTTTCTTCCATCAAGTATGAAATACATGGGTCGGAGTTTATGACAATTTCATAAGCCAGCCCCATTTGGCCGCGCTTATAAGTTTGCTCTGTTTGAATAAATTTCTTACCAAATGTCCAATGATTGTAACCAATTGGCATACCAACACTGGCGTAAGCATCCATCATTTGCTCTGCAGTGATCACTTCAATTTGATTGGTATAAGTGTCTAAACGAAAGCTTTCCGCGATGCGAGCAATTTCAAATTGATATTGTTCAAGTAACTCAAAGGTCCAATCAGGTCCATCAGATAACATTTTTTTCTTAACCATGTTTATGCTCCATCACTGATGTTCAATTTAAAAACAAACGGTATTCATTTATGCGACTTGTTGGTTATTTTTCTTAAATAATTCTCTAAATACAGGATATATATCTTCAACGCTTTTTATATGTTGCATCGCAAAATGACCATATTGTTCTTGAACCGTTAAGTATTGTTGCCATAACGTTTGGTGAGATCGTTGGGTGATTTCTATATAAGCAAAGTATCGGGAACGAGGCAGTATTTCTTTACTCATTAATTGACGACAATGAGGTGAATCGTCAGCCCAATTGTCACCATCAGACGCTTGAGCACCATATATATTCCATTCATTTGGATTGTATCTGTCATTAATCACTTTGATCATTAACTCTAGGGCGCTCGAGGCAATAGTACCGCCGGTTTCTTGCGAATAGAAAAACTCTTGTTCATCAACTTCTTTTGCTTGGGTATGATGGCGAATATAAATCACATCAATGGTTTTGTAGGTGCGAGTGAGAAATAAATAAAGCAAAATATAGAAGCGTTTGGCGATATCTTTTGTTGCTTGATCCATAGATCCCGAAACATCCATTAAACAAAACATCACTGCTTTTGAAGTCGGCACAGCTTGTTTTGCATAGTTTCTAAAGCGTAAATCAAAAGTGTCAATGAAAGGAACTTTAGCTATTTTGTCTTTCAGGGTTTGAATCTCTTTTATTAGAGCGTTAATTTTTTTGACGTGATCATGCTTATCTTGTTGTAATTCCAGTAACTCTTCTTCAAGCTCTTTTAATGATTTTCTTTTTGAAGATGTCATCGCAATTCGTCTGGCAATAGAGCCTTGTAAAGATTTAACAATATCGATATTTGATGGCACACCTTCAGCACAATAACCAGAGCGTACAGTTTTATAATCAATCATTTTATCTAACTGATTTTCTTCAAGGTTAGGAAGCTCTAAATCTTCAAAAAGTAAATTTAGATATTCATCTTTCGATATTGAAAAAACAAATTCATCTTCTCCCTCGCCAGAGTTACTTGCTTCTCCTTGACCAGAACCTTGTCCTGATTGTTGAGGTGGACGTTTTATTTGATCGCCAGCGCTATATTGGTCATTTCCAGGGTGAACTCGATCTTTTATACCGCCTTGGCCTTGATGAAATACAGGTTCACTGAGATCTTTTTTGGTGATCGTGATGTTCTCACCACTGTCAATATCCGTGACACCACGTTTATTAACCGCTTGCTCTACCGATTTTTTTATTTGTGATTTATAGCGTCGAATAAAGCGTTGGCGATTCACCGTGCTTTTATTCTTACTATTAAGTCTTCTGTCAATAAAATTCGCCATAATGGCTACCTCATATATGCCTATTTAACGCTTACTTTAAGACGACTTTCTCACGCGTAAATACCATTCAGATAACAAACGCACTTGTTTTTTTGTATAGCCTTTACTCATCATGCGTTCGACAAAATCATCGTGCTTTTGCTGATCGTCATTAGAGGTTTTGGTATTAAAAGAAATGACAGGTAATAAGTCTTCGGTATTAGAAAACATTTTTTTCTCAATAACCGTGCGTAATTTTTCATAACTAGTCCAAACAGGGTTTGTACCGTTGTTATTGGCTTTTGCTCTAAGAACGAAATTGACTATTTCATTTCTAAAGTCTTTAGGGTTACTGATCCCCGCCGGTTTTTCTATTTTCTCGAGTTCATTGTTTAATGCTTCTCGATCAAATAACTGTCCAGTTTCCGCGTCACGATATTCTTGATCTTGTATCCAAAAGTCAGCATAGGTGACATATCGATCAAAAATATTTTGACCGTATTCAGAGTATGACTCTAGGTAAGCGGTTTGAATTTCTTTACCAATAAAGTCAATGTACTGAGGTGACAAGTAGCCTTTTATAAATTCCAAATATCTATCGGACAACTCTTGAGGTAATTGTTCTCGTTCAATTTGTTGTTCAAGTACATAAAATAAATGCACCGGATTAGCGGCAACTTCCATATGATCAAAATTAAATACGCGTGAGAGAATTTTAAAAGCAAAGCGTGTTGATAATCCTGACATTCCTTCATCAACACCAGCGTAATCAGTGTATTCTTGATAAGACTTAGCTTTTGGATCGGTGTCTTTTAAGCTTTCACCATCATAGACACGCATTTTTGAGTAAATACTGGAGTTTTCTGGATCTTTTAATCGCGATAATACAGAAAATTGTGCCAAAGTTTCTAACGTGTCAGGCGCACATTGTGCATTAGATAGTTCACTGTTTTGCAAAAGTTTTTTGTATATTTTTACTTCTTCTGAAACCCGCATACAGTAAGGGACTTTAACAATATAAACACGATCTAAAAATGCTTCATTATTTTTATTGTTTCTAAACGTTTGCCATTCAGATTCATTTGAATGCGCTAATAAAATGCCATCAAAAGGTAGGGCAGATAAACCTTCTGTTGGATTATAATTACCTTCTTGAGTTGCGGTTAGTAAAGGGTGAAGCACTTTGATTGGCGCTTTAAACATCTCGACAAACTCCATCAAACCTTGATTGGCTCGGCAAAGTGCTCCTGAATAACTATAAGCATCAGGATCATTTTGGGCGAAATGCTCTAATTGACGAATATCAACTTTACCCACTAAAGCAGAGATATCTTGGTTATTGTCATCACCAGGTTCTGTTTTCGCTATAGCGACTTGGTCAAGTATCGAAGGATAAATTTTTACGACTTCAAATTTACTGATATCACCTTGAAATTCATGTAAACGTTTCGCAACCCATGGCGACATAATAGTTTTTAAATAGCGTTCAGGAATGTTGTATTCTTCGAGTAATATTTTACCGTCTGAGTTTTTATCAAATAAACAAAAAGGGTGGTCATTAACTGGGCTTCTTTCACCATTAACGCTCAGCACATAAATGGGTTCTTGTTGCATTAGCGCTTTTAATTTCTCAGCGAGTGACGATTTACCACCGCCAACAGGGCCTAATAAATAGAGGATTTGTTTTTGTTCTTCCAAACCTTGAGAAGCATGAGTTAAATAAGAGACTATTTGTTCAATGGCTTCTTCCATACCATAAAACTCTTTAAAAGCGGGGTATCGCGCAATCACACGGTTGGAGAAAATTCTACTGAGTTGAGGCTCTGATGAAGTATCAATCATCTCTGGCTCGCCAATCGCATTTAATAAACGCTCAGACGCACTGGCATAAGCGGATTTATCTTTTTGGCAAATAGTTAAAAAATCTTGAACAGAACA
>JAQWHO010000327.1 GCA_029249355.1 Thalassotalea sp. | reverse complement strand
TATCATTATTAAATCTAGCTCCAAGCTCATAATTCATACTTTCTTCATTCGTAGCATCTTCATTACCTGGCGCAGGGGGAGCAAATCCTTTTTGTACGCCACCCAACAAGACCAATTCATCAGTCATTCGATAAGTCAATGCCAAGGAAGGTAGAACAACATCAAGCTCATTTACTTTGTGACTAGGAGTTCCTAAACGCTCAGGGTCTGTTTTGCCCCAATCATTGCGCTCAATTTTCATATCTTCGTAACGCAAGCCTGCATTAATGATTAAGTCACCAATTGTCCATTCGTCATGCATAAATAACGCGATAGCTTCTGCGCTATCTATGCGGTTAGAGTCTGTTCCAGCAACACCTTTGTTAACTAAGTTCATATTGTAATTTGAATCAAGTTCATAACCGTCAACCCACTGATACCGATCCATTTCATCTTTATGAAAGCGTAAGCCGAACTTTACTTGATGCGCATTAAAGTCTACATCTAAAACCGTTTGAATACCTTGAGATAAATAATCACGATTATTTGCTTTAACATCCACTTCTAAAGAAGAGTCACTAGCTGATTTATCATATGCCGCAGCAGCTTCAATTCCACCTTTACCTAAACTATCACCATTTATCTTGCTTGTTTTATACCAGTTACGACTAAAATCATTATAGTAAACACTTGTCCCCAATGAGAATCTCTCTGATAAGTCGATTAAGTGATTTAATTGCACCTGCATGTGCTCTGTAGACATGTTATCTTTCTGAGATGCTGAATAACGGGTATAAGGAGAGTTAGTATAATCCCCTTTTGTTAGCCCCATATAAGTGTCATCAGAGTCTTCGTCGGAATACTTTAGCTTAAGCTCTAACTCTTGATAATAAGTAGCACTCGCATCACTAGTGAAACGAACTTTACCTAGAATGTCATTTTTAACAAAACCTGTTTCGTTATCACTATGATTAATGCTTTTAAAACCATCAGCTTGATAACGATAAACTTCAAACAATGTCCCTATATTTTCTCCTTTTGTACCAACATATCCATGAACCTTTGCAAAGCCATCTTGACCAATCTGTACAGCCAATTGACCTGCCATGCTTTCTTCTGGAATTTGACGAGACAACATATTAACTACCCCGCCAGTTGTTCGAGGCCCGTACATAGCACTAGAAGTTCCTTTTAAAACTTCTACTTGTTGCATTCGTCCGGCTGTCGGAAAGTAATATGCTGAAGGAGCAGAGTATGGAGCAGGAGCAGCTAAGACATTATCTTCCATAATAGTGACTTTTTCACTTCGATTTTGACCTGTACCACGCATACCAATATTAGGGCGTAATCCATATCCATCCTCTTCTAGAACATACACACCAGGCACAGAAGTTAATGTGCGCATAATATCTGAATAATTAAATTTCTCTAAATCTTCCTGTGACAGTAAATGAGCACTGCCTGGTATATCATTTACTGTCTGTTCACTACCAAAAATAGTTAATTGCTCAACAACGGATGTATCATCAGCACTATCGTTAGCAATGGCAAGAGGAGACGTAACGACTGATATCGCTATACTCAATAAGGTGGGTTTAAATACTTTTTTCATCTAAGGAAGCCTTCATGTTTGGTAACAACAATTAATGAAGACATTAGAACATCACTGCAAATACGAATCAATATCATTTATAGTATTATTTATATTTTCTTGATATAAATCAATCACATCCTGTCTTACTCACACCTTTATAAAGTGTTCTTACTGTATTAATCCCCCTCTCTTAAATCGACTAATTGCTTAAATTGTTCTACATAATCATCAGTTGCATTGGTATTCTTTAATAACTTATTAAAAATATCTGGTGTGATCTGACTCAAGTAACAATCTTGGCACCCTATCTAATATTTGTCGTCAAACTCACTTACCAAATCGCTTACAATAATCGTTTGCTAATACAATGATTCATTCATATAGAATTCTCCAAGTAATCCATATCACAAAATGGTCGAATACTTGCGGAGAAATATGATTGATGAAGAATGATTGGGAATTTTCGTGCGTCTTTGTGGTTTAGCAGTGTTTCTTTAACGCCATTACTAAATTCACAATAATTGATCATAGACATAGCTGGAGTTTCAACATGAATACATTCGAATATCAGCCTTTGCTGCTCAAAATAAAATATAAAAACCTGCTTCTCTGAAATATTTTTAATTGATATTTTGAGTGTTGGTAAATTACTGTTGATTTCTTCTGTTAAACTTGGGGATAAAGGAAAACCATATACCGCGTACCTTTTTCCTTCAATGTGAAATACATAAGGAACTTCATCATCACAAAATGAATCAAAATTGGTAAAAAAGTTAACCGTATTTAAAAACCAGCTTTTATGCTCGTCTATAAATGGACTTTCAGCTATGGCAATGTCTGAATCTTCATTATCCTGTTCTAGATTTTTGACTAATGATTCATCAAAATTATTTTCTCTAAAATTTTTCGGATAAAAAGTAGTCGCAATTAGTCGATATGCAATTTGATTAATTTTGAAATCACAATAAAGAATGGCTTCATTATTGTCCAATGTTTTAAAATAAGGTTTCCAGTCAAGACTAAACTCACTTGGCGCAGCAATAATGTATTTCGATTCATCTGCTAAACCGAATAGCTCATAAAGAATAGAAATTAATCGAACCTTGCTTACATTAATTACTACCATTCCTTCAAGGCGTTTTGCCATAAACTCAATGCTTTTATGTAGTTCATCAATAAGCAATTGATCCTCACATTCACAGATCAGAAGGTACTTTAACCAATGATGTTGAATTGTCCCAAATATTTTCGTACCGCACATCTCTTGAAAGAGTATTTCAGTTAAAGAATCATAATTTGGTGTGCAATAGATTGCCCTAGCTAATAAATCCTTACCATGAGCCTGAGGTATATTGAGTGAGTTAGCGAGAAATTTCGATTGAAGTCTCAATTTGTGACTTAAGGTAAGAGCTGAAATCATCTAGTTATCCATAAATTAAAACAAACAACAGCCTACTAACGCCTTGTTTATTCATTATGAAAACCAAATTTTTACGGATGCTCTGCTTCATCGTTCATACTTAAATATAAATTAAATATGTGTAGGCATAGGCTGTCCGTTCAGCCTTCATTACCAATATAAATGAGTAAAATGTTGTTGTAAACAGGGCGTAATTATACATATCTGTATAATTTAAAAGGATTTTATTTTGTTTTCCTTTTGAAATCAGTTAGTTCAATACCGAAAATTTCAACAACAGTATTTTCATTTATTTTTATATTTTTAACCCTTTCATTAAAGCGAGACAAAATATTATTCATATCAGTGTTGAGAAATTTTAGAAGGCAGCCTTCTGCTTTTGAGTGTAAAATTGCTAATATCAGGTTTAGATTTTCAAGGAGGTCAGACTTCACTAGAGACATTAACTGTCCATAACTATCACAGCCATAAACAACATAAGACAACATTTCTTGGCTTTGGCCAAGCGAAATAGATAATTTTTTCGAAAGCCTTTTTATCGAGTAAATTTTATTTGTACACATTCGCTACGCGAATTTACTATCTATTCAAAGGACATTCTTTTTCGTTCGTAATCGTAAGAGCTGGCCCTTTGATACGACCTTACTCCACATGACCAAGCACACAAATACTTGCCTATTATTAAACTAAATCCCACTTTTGGTAATATGAAAAAAAGTTTATAGTACGTTTACTACTAAATACCTTTTTCAATTCTGCACTATAAATACAAACTAATTTAAAGGCAGTATAAATGACTAGAAACAATCCACCATTAACCATTGGCCGACTCGCAAAAGCTGCTAATGTTAATATTGAGACAATAAGGCATTATCAGCGCAAAGGTTTGATAATCGAGCCTGAAAAGCCTCTAGGCGGTTTTCGTCATTACCCAGATACAAGTGTAGATCGAATTCGATTTATAAAACGTGCTCAGCAACTTGGCTTTTCATTAGAGGAAATAAAACAGTTGCTAATCTTGGGTGATCAACATTGTCGTGATGTTCAAAGCTTAGCAAAAGAAAAACGGAATGAAATCCAACAGAAAATCGCTGGCTTACTCACTATTCAAACAGCATTGGACGACTTAATATCATCTTGTCATACTGATGATACTAGTCACTGTGGCTTCATCGATGGATTATCTCAAAAAGGCTTTTTAGAAAAATAACACTTCTACCTTTCTCATAAAATTATTTATTAAGCTCTTGACTCTGTGCCATACCCCAGAGTGTAAACTATCTTATATTAACCTTATATGAGATTTAATTATGTCGAGTTCTTCAACTCCAAATCGTTCTTTACTATTAGCAATTGTCGCTGGTTTAGGCGCGTCTGCATGCTGTATTGGACCTCTGTTATTGCTATCACTTGGCTTGGGTGGTGCTTGGGTAGGTAACCTCACTGCAATGGAACCTTATAGCGGGTACTTTACCGCGATTACCCTTATTGTTTTAGGCGTAGTTTTTTATAAATTATATATAGTCCCTCAAAAATGTGAGGAAGGTTCAGTTTGCGAAAACCCTAAAGTATTGAAGAATCAGCGCATTATATTTTGGCTTGTAAGCATAATTCTTATCGTGATGATGAGCTTTCCCTATTACGCAGATTACATTATTACTTAATAGAAAAGTGATTAACAAAAACTGACTGATGAGAATACGATTTAACAAATCCAGTTAATTTTAAACAGATATTAAAAAGAGGCACAACAATGAAAAAACTAGTTAACGTTTCAATACTATTAAGCTCAATATTTATGTTTGGCAATGCTGTAGCAACAACTGTCACAGAAGCTACCAGTAATGTAGCTACTCAAGAAATGTCTACAAAAGTTTTCTCGATTGAGAAAATGACCTGCAAGACGTGCAATATAACGATACGTAAGGCGATGGAAAAAGTGGATGGTGTTGTAAAGGCTACTGTTGATTATGATGCAAAAACAGCAACTGTTTTATTTGATCCTAACAAGGCCAGCATTGAAACGATTGCATTAGCGTCTACAAATATTGGCTACCCAGCAAAAGTAAGAACTACCAAGTAAGATTTGGCATAAGACTGCTTGTTAATACATTTAGCCAAAACAAAGGCACTGAATTTCAATAGCAGTAAAAAATTAAGGAATTATTATGTCTTCGGATCAATGCTCAACAAGTTGTTGCTCTAAGAGTGAAAGCGACCAGCTACATGTTGCAATTATTGGTAGCGGCTCTGGTGCCTTTGCTTGTGCGATAAAAGCCGCAGAAAATGGTGCTAGAGTCACAATTATTGAAGGATCAGATGTTATTGGCGGCTGCTGTGTCAACGTAGGATGCGTTCCATCAAAAATTTTAATTCGTGCTGCACAATTAGCGCACCAACAACGAAGAAACCCATTTGATGGACTTGAGAATAATAACCCTCAAATAAGCCGTGCTCTGCTAGCTCATCAACAAAATTCTCGTGTTGAGGAGCTGCGTGAAGCTAAATATGAAGGTATTCTAAAGAAAAACTCGGCATTATCTTTGATTAAAGGCTATGCAAGTTTTAAAAACGAAAATACATTGACCATCCAAAAATCAGATGGCTCTAATGAAGAACTACTTGCCGATCGGATATTGATAGCCACTGGCTCAACTCCGTCAATTCCGCCAATTAAGGGATTGGAAGATACCCCTTACTGGACTTCTACAGAAGCACTATTCGAACAAGAGTTACCTGAAAGCCTAATAGTAATTGGCTCTTCAGTTGTTGCGCTAGAGATAGCTCAAGCCTACGCTCGTTTAGGGACTCGTGTAACCGTGTTAGCACGACATACGCTATTGTATTGTGAAGATCCGTTATTAGGTGAAAAACTTAAAGGATGCTTTGAAAATGAAGGTATCAAAATCCTAGATAATACGCAGGCTAATAATGTAAGCCATGATGGAAGTCTATTCTCATTAGGTACTAATGAGGGAACATTAACAGCCAGAAAATTACTAATATCCACAGGTCGCTTTGCTAATACAGGTAAACTTGGCTTGGACAGTATTGGTGTTGAAACAGAAATGAATGGAGCGATCAAAGTCAATAAACGCATGGAGACATCAATAGCGAATATCTATGCAGCAGGTGATTGCTCTAACATGCCTCAATTTGTTTA
>JAQWHO010000326.1 GCA_029249355.1 Thalassotalea sp. | reverse complement strand
CAACCTAGTAGGTCATCTAGCCTCCTTTAGAGGAGGTAAGATGCTATTGCTCTACGTTCATATTGTGTGCGTTAGGGCTTATTTAGGTGCCTAACACTATCGTGATCAGGCGCTTGAAAATTCCTGTCACGCTATCGCGCTTTTGGGATTATAGTAGGTGTTTTTTTTATGGATTGGTTTTTATTTATTTTTATTCCCCTTGTTACCCTCCGTAAGGAAACAACTTTTAAAGCAAGAAAACAACAAGTAAGGAAACACTTAAAAGTTAAGTGGATTATATGAAGCAAACAGTTTTATTGGGTTTAAATTATAGCTTTCTAGGTGGTATGTTTTATTTGTAGGTAGCGGGGGGATATCAGATTATTGAAATAAATGTTTTTGTAAGAATTAACGGAATTGGACGTGGATTTTCTGCCCATTTCCCTGCAGGGCTCTTTATTCTTTAGGTTGCTATAGTATAGCCTTGTGGGTACATGGACTGGATTTTAGTTATTGCATGTTCCTACAGGGACTTGCGGATGTAATTTACCTTACTAAGGTCCCTGTAGGTATTTACGGGGTTATTGTGGTTGTTTATCAGACGTCAACTACCTTGACCGGTCGTAGTTCAGCAAGAAATAACTATGGCTCCCATTCCTCGCTAACTGCTTTTTGAGCAATGACTTCCCAGTCTTTAGTTATTGCACTTAATCGAAGCTCTTTTAATAATATTGGTAAGCTTTGAATATTAGCCATATAAGCCTCCAAGTAATATATCGTAATCACTTATTTGATGTTGTTGGCTTACTATAGTTGGAATAACAACTGAACTAGGTCAAAACATTTTTCGGCACATATCGATAGATATTCGTTTGCCTTGCTCATGATTTTTCAAAACATAACGGCCAAGCGCTTGTTCACAATTGTAATTATGAGCAAGTAACAATAGCTCAACCATGTAACGACAATCTTTATCGCTGATACGCTCTTGGGTTAGTTGTCGCTACAACAAGCTGAAGTCACCTTCAGGAATTAAGTCTTCACGTAATTGTGAATATTTAAATGCATTTGGCTTTTTCGCTAGCGAGTGAATAACATGTTTGTAATCAACTGCGCGTGAGCGCAAGTGACCTTGTGCAAATACTCTTGGCAATGAGTCTGTTATTTCATGCCCTAGAAATAAATCAAGGTGGTTATCATGAATATGAACGAGTAATCGATGACCAATTAATCGAGAAGGTACAGTATATGTGACTCGTTTTACACTAATGGTGCTGCTTGATGTGACTTTGACGTATTGCTCACTGAAGTCATTTGTTCGTCGTTTAGGTAATTCATTTAGGTGTTTCCGCTCTTCATCAAACCGCGTTTTACATTGACGATTTATTTTCGCGACAATTACATCAAGGAGTTATTGATACTCGTTAATTGTCGCGAAATCACGACTACCACGTAAACGCAATTGCTGATCGACTTTCTGTTTCAAATGGCTATGTGCCACCTCAATCGCACCATTTTCATGAGCGATGCCTTTATTGTTTCGAGTTGCAACAACCTCATAGTGTTTGCATAACTTTTGATAACGTTCTGTTAAGGTTTCTTGTTCATAATGGTTATTGAATGCAGCACTCAAGCTATCTGTACGATGAGTTTGTGGAGCACCGCCGCTGCGCCAAAAGGCATTTTGTAAACCTGTAGAAAGAGACTCAAAGCTTTCGCCTCCAAAGACAACTTGAATATACGTCCAGCCACTAAACACTAATTTATAGTGGAAAAGTTTATGCTCAAATATTTCTCCGGCTATAGTTATATTAAGTTTATTCATCCAAGTGTAATCAGATATCCCCATAAAACCTGGCATGTATTTTTGGCGAAAGATAACCTCTTGTTCAGGCCCTTCGGTTGCCAACCATTTTTTAACTCGTCGTTGTAGCGTGCGTAAATGAATACGACCAAATTTACCTGGCATTATAGAATCAAGATGCTCTAACAATGTGATAGGTTGAAGCTCGGGGTCAGACTTGAGTAACGGCACCAGGTGTTCTTCGAACGCACCATTAAATGGATCTTTGCGAGTTCGATAAGTTCTAGTTTGTTTTATGGCTGAATGTTTCCTGACTCAATGCGCCTAGCGGTACGCACTGATATACCAGCTTGGGCAGCAGCAATTGTTTGTTTATGATCCTTACGATAAGACATATATAAATTAACCTGTTGTTTGGTTATGGGGTTTCCAGACATATCTTTCTCAATTGAATTTGATATATCTGAAGTGTACCAAAACCGGTCAAGCTAATTGTCGCCTAATAGGCGTTATTATAAGTAACCAGCTCTACGCGTACTTGCTGGTACTCTTTATTGGTGCCAGTAGTGTTAGGGTGTTTTTTGATTTGCTTTATGGTTATTATTCATGACATCTCCTTTTGTTTGTGTCGAAAACATTATAAATAAATATTATTAATCTTTTAAAGTGATGGCTTGGTGATAGTTTTGTGATTATCTATGAAACTCAGTGATATCAGTGATAGTTGAGTGTGGGGAAGATGAAAACTCATTTATATATTTCAGAAGTGGTGTGAATGTGCGGCTTAATTATGGTTTATTGTTTTACTTTTAAGGTTTTGTTTTTATTAAGCTTCAATACCTTGTTGCTATATACAAGTTTTATCTTGGGTAAGTCTTTTGGGTTGTGTTTAGGGAGCTTCACTTTAACTCCATATCTCTTTTTACCATAATGTTCTGATGCTGTAACATCGTTTCCATGGCCAACTACTAGGGCTATTTCAGCTAAAGAATAACCAGCATTTTTCATGTTAGCTATACATTGGTGTCTACTAGTATACAAAGTGATTAGTTGCTTTTTTTTTGGAAAAATTGATTTTATAAATGCCCCGTATTTCCTTGATAAGAGTGTATAAAACTCGTCGTAACTAGTTGGGTTTCCTTGTGGATCAACAGGATTGTTGGCAATAGCTACGGCATACTTTATCAGTAACCTAGTTTTTTCTGGTAATTCACTAATACCAATATAACGAAACTCATCAAAGCTTCTTCCGTTTGTTGCTTTACCATTTGTAATTCTAAGGACTGGCGGTAGGCCTTCAAATTCTTCAGGGCAGTACTCATAATATATGATGCTTGGTATTTCTGTTGGTCTATTGCCAATAGCAAAAATACATTCGAAAAATGCTAGAAGATGTTTACCAGTATCAGAATTAGAGCTGTTAACCATTCCTTTTAATGATTCCCTAATTTTTTCCACCTCTGAAATGGTCAATGATTTTTTTTTGATGGATGTCGTTTTGTCTGACTTGTGAAGTGTCCCGTCATTTGAAAGGGTCTCAACCTTATAGGCTAAATCGTGCTCATCTTGAGATTTTAGATAATATGCAATGCTAGCTTTATAATTACGCCAAGTTGAATGGCAAAGTTCAGCTTTGCGATTATTAAACCAAATAATAAATTCAAGCCAATCAGAACTGTCGGGGTTTTCTCGTTTGAATCGTTTTATTTGTATCAGTGCTGTTCTAACGTATTTTGATTTACTCTTATCAGCAAGATTTCTCTCTTTCTGTAGCATCCTCGTTATCCCCTTTTGTTTGTTAGCTGATTTTATATAAATCAATCGTTTTTCAAATCCTTTTTTATTTGTGATCAGGAATAGTGTGTCACAGTGAAAATTCTTGCTGTCATATTTCATTCGGAATTACCTGTGAGTACAAGGAAGCGCCCTGCAGGTTCCTGTTGATGACCTGAAGGGCTTTTTATTTCCCTGTGAGTACTTTTTTTGTGAGTGCTTACTGTTGATGTACCTCTGAGTTTTTTTCTGATAAGTCTTTTTTGTTGGAGTTATTTTGAAAAATATATTTTTATTGTGTGGCGTTTTATGTCTTTCTGGCTGCTCGTCTACATCAAATTTAGTTAAACTTGGATGTGTTACATATGGATGGATCATAATAGTTTTATCACGTTTCATTGATTGATTTATAAATTTGAATGTTTTTTGGCTTCTTTTAATGCTGCTGATCACCATAATTCACTTACAGCGATACCTTCCAGTTCGGCTGATTTTTTTTAACTCATTCTTTATCATCGGCATAACACCTTACCTTTTGTTGATCATTAAAGATTTTAGCTTGCATTGTTCTGCCTACTAGTTTTTTCAATTTTCATATGAAGTTAGAGCTAACCCATCAAAAAAAAGTGCGCAAGCTATCATATTATGCACTAAAAAAGATAAAAACCGTGATTGTCGTAGCACTGGAAGCGTTATAATTGAAGTATGTTAAAAAAGTAGCTGGTTAATTATATGCCACAGTTTTTATATGCATTTTCATTCTTTATTTTGATAAATTGTTTATTGAAAATCGATGTTTTATCGACAATAGAATTTTCATTAGCCTGCGCGTCATGCGTCTTTTTATATTTAGTTGCGCGTTTGAAAAGATGATTTTATTATTGTTATTATGTCACGCTATATTTACCAAACATTTTTTTGTAAAAGTTCACCTTTTCATTATCTTTACACAATGTTTTTTCTAAACTAAAACTCAACAGACTTGAATTATTAAAAATGCTAGACATTTCAAAAACCAATGGTGTGATTGTGTCACTAATAATTTTAATGTCACGAATACCATTTTTAATTATTTTTTCATAAGCTTCTAAACTAAGTTTTGGCTCATTTTTGATTAAAATATTATCTTCCTTTACCGGTGTAAACAGTGAGTTTATCGTGCTGCGTTGCGATGTTATATCCACATCATTTATATCTCTTGAAACAAAATACACATCACCATCGAAAACTGAAAGTATGGCCTTAATCTTTTTGTTAATAGCGCCAGCATTAATCACATCGATATCAATCAAAACAATAGCCGTCGAATCACCTAAATTTTTATATTTATTTCGTAGCCTATATAGCTGCTGCTTTTCTTTATTATCAATATAAATACGTTGTCTGCCACGTTGCGATAACAAACCATTGCTATCGGCCACCTCTTTTAACTCTTTTCGTTTATTCCTTGCCCAAATTCGCTTTCGCTCTTTATCGTCTTTGTAAATCCTTTTTCTTCCAGCGTTACTATTTGGTGTAGACGTTTCAGTTGTTTTTTTATCCCAGATTTTGTCAGGTACAGTGGTGTCAGGTTCTATTTTTGTTTCAATTTCTGATGTTTTTTTGCTAACTGATATTTCGTCTACTTCCTTTTCGTAACGGTATTTGCTTTTTATGGAGTCTATCAATAATAAGTCTGTGTTTTTAATCAGTCCTTTTTTCAACATCAATAAAAGTAATTGGATTGGGAATTGTTTGAATGATTCTACTTTTTTATCAAAGAGCGCCAGCTTATTTTTTGGCGTATTATATTTCTCTATTGATTCAAGTAGCTTGTTACGATGAATTAAATGATTATGCTCAAACAACAACTCACTTTGTTTGGAGTTAATCGGGCAGCACCCCCCATTAATAACGACAACACTATCATGAACAACACGAGTAAAATCTTGTCTTGCTAGTTGTTCAGAATGATAACCCCGCGTCATTCTAAGGCCGCTGTATAGTTCTTTTGGGATTTCACTTAACGTGTCGTTTATTATGTTTTTAGCAGCAATTTCAAAAGTGCTCTTGTTTAGATCACACATTCGCCAGCGAGTTCGTATTGTTGCTGAGGGATCTATAACTTTATTATCTACAATGTTTAACACGCGAAAGCACTTTTGTTTAGCTAAAAACGGTGTGGCCAACGATGGCGTAGTGACACATTGGGCTAAAATAGAAACCGCTTTATTTTCTTTCAATGCTATTTCATTAATGATCCAATGTGCATTAAGCTGTTCTGAAAAATAACGAAAATTCAAATCATCTTCTATTAGCTTTTCCCATTTGCTGTCTATTTCTACCTTTGACGTTTTGTAGTGACTTTTTTTTAGCTGAGCTATTAACTGTAATGCAGATGACTTTGGATCTGATAAAGCAGTAGATGAACTATGATCAATTAATTTGACTACACCGCTAGTGTATTTATCTGTTCGCATGATGTAATGGCTATCCTCTGTTGATAATAGCCAGGCTTGATCTTCATAGCACTTGTAATAATCAAGAATTTCGACACGTAGTTCATTGTCTGGTTTTACTTGCCTAACGGAGTTCGACTTCCCCGTCGATTTTTTTTCAATGGGTGGGCTCGAATAGTCACGTATAAGATGTTCATAACCGAATTTAGCTTCAGCTTCGGTATTGTAGCCATATTCAGCTTTACAGAGTAGGGCGCTTAAATGCCGCCAATCGCTTTCATGTCTTAAAATTGAAAGTAGTTTATAAACATCTATTTTAACAGGTGTATTAAACGTTCCATGCCTTAAAAATACAGAGTGCAACTGCCCATATTTTGGTGATTTTGGTAAGTCATTGGTGCTTGGGTGTAAAACGAATTGTGTTGAGTCTGAGTGCTTTGCATTAAGTCTGGAGCATGATAAGCGAATTACAAAGTAACCATCGGGCCAAAATGCAAACGCATGAATTTTCCATTTTCTGCTGGCGAGTTTTTTGTCTTTTCGCTTAATGCGATCATCTTCATTGAGCAAATAATAATTCGTAGAGTTACTGCAAAGTGCTTGGGGGTAAGACTTTAAAATAGATTTAGCGCAGGCTTTAACAGTGCGCTTTTTATCTATTTGAATAAAAACAGGCTGTTCGTTTTTAATGTATAAGGATATGGCTTCATCTCTGGATATACGTAAAGGAAGAAAGCCAATTGATTCATCGTCAAAGGTGAACTTAACAAGATGGTCAATTGCGTCATCTAATCTTTTTGACTTGTCTACCACATCAATAGCGATGGCTTTTTTATTCATAATAATCGTTTATTTATTTTAGCATGGTTTATGTCAGTAATGTTTTAACTAATTGATTCACTGGCAATAACTAGATAACTTATTATACACGAAACCATGGATAAAAAGAGCATCCAATATAATAGGCTTTTAGCATTGGTAGTCCTAGAGGGATTTCAGAATAAGCTACTTATTGTACTATTGACCACTTAAATTCAAGTGTAGCTATGAATATTTATCTCGCTATATGATTGAGCACAATTAGAATTTAATTTTCACGTCTACTCTGGCTTTGGTTTGTGTAAAATCAGCCACGCCAACGCTATGACAGTAAAATAAGAATATTTAGCGCTATTTTAGGTTAATACTAACGTTATTACCATATTTCCAATAATGGCTTCTTATACTATTAAGATGGATTAAATTTGATTTACTTTGGGGTAAGTTCAATTCTAGATGCAAACAGTTATCTTCTATTTTTTTAGCATTTGACGTTTCAAAACCTATTTTTTTTGTTTGGATGTAAGGGTATATTGCTTTAAATAGACTTTCCTTAGATGAGAAAATTATGGTAAAGGCTTTTTCTGGTTGGGTACTTTCTTTCACTATTTTATATTCTGTTTTGTAAAATATAATTTTGTTTTTAATTTCTTGGCACACATCTGTTGTAATTATTTCTTCTATATCGACGCCTACGTATTTATGTTCAGGCTCTAATGAAATAACACAGAGAGCAATTGTGTTATTGTGAGAAATACTTCCATGAATACCTTTCTCCCATCTTGGCGCAAAGTTTTCATCAACGTTTAGGGTCTTTAAATTTTCACCTAAACTTTTTAATGCCGTATAAGCTGCGAATCGACCTGCCAAATATTCTGATTGTCTTTTTATACTTGATCTACTGATATGAGATGGAAGCTCTATTCCAAAAATTGAAAAAAAAATGGGAGAGTAGCTTTTTAGATTGTAATGACAAATAAATAACCTAACTTTCTTGTTTTTAATCTTAAATAATTCAAATCGAACAAAAAAATTAAATTTTAAAGTTGCCTCAAAGTTGGTTGTTGGCAAAGGAATAAGGTTCTGTTGATGCATAATGGATGTAAGACGCCTTTACATCTTGTAAAGACGTCTGGGTTGTTAAGCTAATGCCAAGGTTTTTTTTACAAGTGATGATATGCCAATATAAACATCGGCTAATTTTGCATCGTCAGACATATATGCAGGTGTAGTTATTATTTTATTTACTTCGTCTACTATGCATTGAGTTGTTTCACACGGTTGGTGGACGACTCCTAGTTTTTCGATTTCTTGTGAAACTTCTGACTCTTGCCCGACTGTCATTTTAGGTTTTAATTCACCTAAAATGAGGCCTATAAGTGCTGGTGCGATACAAATAGCCCCTATAGGTTTATTAGCGTTTTTAAAATCGAGAATTTTCTTGGAGACCAATTCATCTACAGTTGCATTACTTCCGGCTAGAGCGAAAGTGCAGTTGTTTTTTGCTACTCCAAAACCGCCAGGAATGAACAATGCATCAAAGGTATCAGCATTCAATGTAATAATATCTTTAATTTTACCCCTAGCAATTCGTGCCGATTCTTCAAGGATGTTCCTATTTCTTGAATTATCTTCTGCACCTTTAATGTGATTCATGACGTGATGTTGTGGCTTGTTTAGTGAAAAAATTTCAACGTTAGTATTTTCATGTTCTAACGCTAGAAGTGTTAAAACAGATTCTCGTATTTCCGAACCATCAAGATAACCACACCCCGATAATATTACTGCTACTTTTTTCATAAGACTTTCCTAATTGATTATTTAGTAGTATTTTCATGAGTGATATTACGGATAAAAAAGATTTTCATATACGCTGAAATCGGGCAGAGTTTAGCCTTAACCTTTCATTTTGGTTTTTCTTAGTTCGGAAGGTGTCATACTGAATAGTTGTTTAAATTGCTCTGTAAATCTTGATTGTGATTGATAACCACTACGCATCGCTATGCGCCCAATATCTTCCATTGTGGTTTGAATTAAATGCAAACCATAACCAAGGCGTGTTTTAATACGTATTGATTTAATGCTATTCCCCTCTGATTTTAACTTTCTCCTTAGCGTTGACTCACTCATAAACAATTCTTTTGATAATTGTTCCAAGCTTAAATCAGCCGTAATATCAGATCTTATTAATTCATAAATTTGATGACTTAAGCTAGGAGGCTCAGCAATAGACATTACTTCGTCATACCCACTTAGATATAGCATATACAGTAACTCTTGTTTTCTGTAGCTTAATGCCTCTATGGGCGCGACACCTGATAACTCGATATACTGTATTAGTGATTTTTGCAACAAAGGCGTTATATCGCCTTGGAAAAAATTGTTTTTTATTTTTTGTTTGTATTTAAATTGATTAAAGTCTGAGTATTCAAACTCGATTAATACCGCAAAATATTCATCATCACTTGGGATGTTTCGCATATCAATATTTGGGTTGTTTGATAGAAAAACAAAAGAACCAGGAAGGCAACTAACATCCCCTTTTGACCCAAGTGACGTGGTTTAATGGATTCGACTACCCCAGTTAAGAGATAATAAACTTAACTGGAGAACGAAAATGACAAAACGTAAAAAATATTCCAAAGAATTCAAACTCGATGCCATCGCATTAGTTGTTGAGCAAAATTATTCTCAGGCAGAAGCTTCTCGAAACTTAGGGATAAACCCCAACATGCTCGGTCGGTGGATCAAAGAATCTGAAAATGATGACGGCCATGCTTTTAGGGGGAATGGCAATTTAACGCCTGAGCAAGAAGAGATCAGAGCCCTAAAAGTACAAGTTAAACGCTTAGAGATGGAACGTGAAATATTAAAAAAAGCGACGGTCTTCTTTGCCAAGGAAACGAAATAAAATATTCGTTCATAACCCAATACAAGAAGACCTGGCCTGTGGCAGTAATGTGCCGAATACTGGGTGTAAAAAGTAACAATTATTATAGTTATCAAAAGCGATATTCAACTAAACCTGAGGATCCAACGCATCAAGAAATGATTGATTGGGTCAAAGACATTGCTGATTTTAGTGATAATACCTACGGTGAAAGGCGCATTCAGAAAGTATTGAATGCGCTCAGTTATCCAGTGAGCCGACGAAAAACAGCACAGTTAATGAAAGAAGCCAATGTTTGGGTGCGTTATAAAAAGAAATACAAAGTGACAACGAATAGTGACCATAATCAACCTATTTACCCAAATGTGCTTGAGCAAAATTTCAATGTTGAAACGGCCGATCAAGCATGGGTGCAAGATTGTCTCTTTATCGAGGGAAAAATAATCCTCTCTCTCAGCGCTGTTAAAGTTTGGTAAAGCATAGAGTTCAGTAATTTCAGAGGATGTGAGTATTTGAATACGTTTTGTTTGTTGATCAGAGATAATGATAAGCCTTTGTTATTTTTTGACCATATTACATTAACTAATTGAATAATTAATATAGGATAAAGCATCATATTGGATTAAGGCTTACCATCTAATGCAAGGTCGCAAGGTTTATCAATAGCTTATGCGTTTACCACAAGCTCTAGACTTTTCAGAAGAAAAACTAACTATGATCCTAATGCCAATTTCGAGGGGATGGGCGCAAAACCCCGGTAAAGTACGACCTTTGCCCATATACTTTTTAAATTATCATACAATAGCATTGTAAGTTGCAAAACCTACATTGCTATGTTTTTTCTCTAGCTGATTACTTATCTAACTAAGGTTAGTTTGTAAGTATTCTGAAAACACTTCGCTCGATAAGGCTTTTGCTTTATCGAGTTTTTTTGATTTATAAAATGAGGTTAGTGTGAGCTATAATTTCGACCATGTTCTTGAACAAAGCATTCAAGAAAAAACCCGTGAAGTCACTATTTTTTATACTGGCGACAACTCTATTGGGATAAAAAGGTTTGTTGGTCGATTTATCGTTTCTGACTCTGGACGCGTGATTATTCCTGCGGCCTTTAAGAAGGGTAAATCTATAATGGTTATTTGTGATGGGAGAGTAAAAGTACTTAACACTTATGGTGATAGACTTGGTGTAGAACATGAGACTGAATACTGCACCTTAACCAAGTTAACACCATAGTTTTAGATCTACAGTATTAATCCTTAGTTTTGTGACACTCATCATTACTAGCCCATAAAAGCCTGTCAGATGAAAAATTTATTTTTGAAGTTACAAGCCTAGCAGGAGACTTATCTTTTTCATTTGGCAAAATAAAAATATAAAATTCCTTCTCATTTGGATCAACCCTAAAGCTATCCTCCGAGGTACGAACCCCTGTTATCTTGGTGCGTCCATTTTCAACAACAACATTCTTTAGTACAAAGTTATGCCCGACAACTAGCGCCGCTTTATGCCCATTTGCTAACACTACTCGACTATTTAAACCACATATATATTCATGACCATTTTTTTCATTAGCAAAAGAGCTTAAAGAAAAACCAAGAAAAGACATGAATACCACATTTTTCACAAATTGCATAATTTTCACCGACTTGATACGCCTTTAATAAATCACATATGTTTCCATTTATGTTGATCCTGCTCTATTGTAATACTTTACTGTTAAATACTCGCTTTAACAGAATTCAATACACCTAAAGTCATTAATATTCTTATCATTATGTTTCCGTTATAAAAAAAACCACATAAGCAAGAGCAATAATCACCAGTGAAAAAATCATAAATTCAAGAAATATTATGGCTACTTCTCTGCTTTCTCTATACTCATTTTTTTTATTAAACAGTAATGGAAATAGACCTATATATATAAAAGGCCAAAATAAAATATAAGTCTTTAATATAAGGAGCGACAATATTTTTGCAGGGAAATTATTTTTACCAGGTCTAAGGTGGTTAAATATTCGATAAAATCCCCCAACTGTAATAACTGTCATCGTAAGGTAGGTAGATAAAAAAACGGGGATTTCAACAGTAAAAATTAGCGACCATATTTTTTGGGTAACAGTATTCCACGCCATTATCCAATCACCTATATAAGATGGGATTGATTTAAACCCATTTATTAACCCTAAAAAGGAAATAGAATTTAACACAACGAATGGAAATCGAGTTAAGAACCTTGTTCCCTTTAACTGTATTTCAGGTACATTTTCCTTATTGGTCATACTTTATTCCAAAATTTTCAAAAGAGTTAAATTGTGACAAAATTACTCTCTATTAATTAATTATCGCGTTTGCGAGATTAGTTAAGATGAAAAAATATAATTTGGTGGTTAACCCCGCTCGCACTTAAAGTAACTGGCTTGTAGAAATTCACACCTGCCGCTAAAGAGCTTTTAAAGTTTTCGGCTGTAATCTTGTACTGTTTTTCACTCTTTTTGAAAAAATAATTATCAGTGTTTCCATCTATTAATGTGTAACTTAAAGAATCGTCACCATTAACATTTTGACAAATTACTCTCATATGTTCTTTATTCTCTATGAGTGAACAATGACCATTAAAAGAAGCAATTAAACCTTCCTTCCAGTGGCTTAGGTCATATTCATTATAAAGAAAAGATGAACCTATGAGATCACTTTTATTACTCGCCAAAACTTGACTTGAAATAAACCCACAAAAAATCATTATCACCAGACCTCTAATAACTAGCATTCCTTTACCCCATATTATTTTTATTTCTATCTTCGTCTTTTTTAGTAGCCCAAGACATACCAACTATCAATAACCACAAAAACAAGTGGATAACGAAGTAAAGTCCAATGACTCTTGGAAAAGCAGACATTGACACACCAAAGAGCATAAATAACCAAAGGGGTATATTTAGTAAGTGACGCGCTTGTCTACCATAAGAGCCTAGTGCATAGGTAATAACTACTGCTACGGCAGCCAAACCTAGATTCAAATAAAATAATTTTTCGAAAGTGTTCACAATATTTCCTTATCTTTACCCAAAATAGCTCAATGTTTTTTTAAATAATACAAATTACCCCTAAATAACTCTGTGAATCCAATTATGGCCTGTAATTATCAATTTCAGACAATAACAACTGATCATGTTCTTGCTGTTCTTTAATTGTATCAGCTATTGATTTAGCTCTTTTACTAACCACTAACGATTCATCAGTCAAAGACGCTTTAGCTCTATTGATAGTGCTAAACGCTACAAATTTATCGTACTTTTCCTGCTCTATTTCAGTGCCAATCATAGCTTTTAGCCAGCCTTTGGCTGGAGGCCAATCAACACCAAGTACCTTTAACTGTTTCTTGGTGTAACCGCCGTTCCCTGTGCGTCCCATCTCTATTAGTTCTTTTGATAATTTAATCGTAGACATATCCACTTTACAAGCTACCCCTGTTGGTTAAGGCAATCGAACTCAGACATAATAGTTTGTGTTTTACATTCTTCTTTTAACTTTTCTGCTTCAATTTCTTTAAGTTCCTCTAATCCTGAAACAAGGAGAATAAGAGCGAATAACATACCTGCCATCACCCACCAATTACGTTTAGATTGAAAATCATCAAAGTCGATTGAAAAACCACACACGACAGCCAGTAAAATAGCAAAACCAATCATCCATTCCATTTCAACTTCCCCTCTAGGACTCTTTGTAAGAAGGTGGCAACCAGGTACTTTCTTGCAAATCTTCAAATTCAGGCTTGAAAGCTGCAAATCGATATTCTTGTTCAGTTATTGGGTCAAACTCCATGTCTCCATCGGTGACTCTCACTACATACTTACCATTATTTAATTTAACTTTGCTTATACCTGTAAATTTAGCCACAATTTCTCTCTATTTTAATTAATTAAGACTTTTGGCAATGTTAATCTTTAAGTCTTTATTGGTTAGAGCAAATTCCAATATTTTTCCTATTGGTTCACCAGTATTTTTTAATAACTCCAATGCTCCATTAATTGTACTTTCATTATGTTCTTCAGTAAGCTTTTGCAGTTTGCTTTCTAAGCTTTTAATTATTTCTACAAATGTTTCTTTAGAGTCCAATTCTTCATGAAAATGAGCTATTAATTCCATTGCAACTGCCTTTGAATTCCTTTCAAACAAACTATCTGACATTGACAATTTCCCTTTATTAAATAAATGATAAGAAAGCAAACGCGCCCATAGCAAATAAAACGCCTTTCCCTACCCATGATGCTAAGTCACCTAGAACAACAATTCCAATTTTTATAGCTTCTTGTTCTTGATCAGGAATCATTGAATAAGCAAACATAAAAATAGGTGGCACTAAAACAATACCTAATATTTGTAATAGCCCTTTCCAATAACCCGAACTACTATTTACCAAGTCATGTTGAATGAGTGAATCAATAAAAAAATACTCTACACCATAAGCAGGAATTATTACTGCTACAAATGCTACTGCTAATAACAGCGTAATATTTCCTACAAATCCAAATACCTTTTCCATGTTCAAATTACCCCTCTAAGGTTGCTTAGTTCCATCTATTTCTAGCGCTGCTTTATCAAACGTGTAAACAGTAGATATTTCACTTTTATTTGACTGACCATGACGTTTTGATTTATTAACGTTTAACGCATCTGAAAAGTCAGCTTGTTTTGTTTTGCCGCCTGATTTAATAGGCTTGGCATTTGTAAAATCTTTTAATGCGCCCCATACACTCTGTCCATCTTCAAACGTCAAATTAGGCTCTGCAAACAACGCATGAATTACATCAATAATTTGTTCTTTACTTAGGTCATAGCGCTTACCTTTTAATGTCCAAATTGTTTCCGTCAACACAACGTCAGTGATAAGTACTGATTCAGCACCGAGGATTAATTTAGTAGCCTTGTTCGCTTGCTTTTCATCGTCTTGTAATAAATAACGAAGCAAGACATTAGTATCAATGGCTATCATCTATTTAAGGCGCTCTCTAACGATTCTTGCTCACTAACAGTTGAATTTGTCACAACGTCTTTTAGCAAGCCTTTGGCTGCACCAGATTGCTTTTTAACTATGGAGATAACACCTTGTCTATCAACAAAACTTTCAACATCATCACCTGCGTTAATATGTGCTACTACGCATTGATCAATCGGTAAGGTAATTTGTCTTTTTGCGCTTACTTTAGCCATAACAACCTCTTTACTTTTCAAGTCAAAGTAAAGAATACCACGCCTTTACTGTGCGTCAATAGGTAAAGATGTGAATTATTCAACAAATAATTTTTGGAATATCAGACCATCTTGTTGTCCAACGCGGCGATAAAAACTCTCGACGCATAGCCCATTTTTCTTGTCGTGATTCACTACCAAGTTGCAATGAGCCTCGACCAAACTTTTGATTTATCTGACTATAACAATTCATCAGCGCAGGGTTTTCACGAGATAAAAATAAGTCTTGCTGCTGAAAATCTCGACTTTCTAGCTCAATAGCACCAACACCACAACGATAATAAGGTACACCTTCCACGTACAAAGCATGTAGTACTTGTTCAATAGCAGAAGCAACAAAGCAAACATTGTCGGTTGCTAAAAGAAAATCATACATAATGCTTTTTTTAAAATATCTTTTATCGTGAGGTGAGCTAGAAGCAAAAATATATAACTTCTTAATGAGCGAGTGTTGAAGCCTTGCTTTATTACAAACCTTTACAGCATGAGAGGTTAACGCTTTACGTAAGTCATGATAATTAACGATTCTTTGACCATGTGAACGAGTCGAAAATATTTCTTTTTTAGGTGATTTCACATCATCCCAAGATAAGCACTTAACCCCGTTTAATTCTTCAACGATACGCTCTACAGTGACACCGAATTGCTGCCGCATTGATTTAGGTGAACGGTTAGCTAAATCATAACCAGTTTTAAGCCCTAACAAGCTTAACTTAACACTAAGTTTTCGACCTATTCCCCAAATGTCATCGAGCTTCATTTGCTGAAGAATATGCTTTCGAGAATACTCATCATCAATGACGGCTACACCATCAGAATCAGGTAATTTTTTAGAGCCATGATTAGCAGCCTTGGCTAATGTCAAGGTATGACCAAAGCCCACACCCACAGGCATCCTACACTCGCGCCATACTGTACGCCTAATTTCATGACCGTATTGATACCAATCTTTGATAATACCTTCGTAATTATCAAATCGACTAAAAGCTTCATCAATTGAATATTGATAAGTGTTATCACTAAAACGCGCAATGACTGACATCATTTTATCGCTGACATCACCATAAAGCTCATAATTTGAGGAACGTATAACGACATTGTGTTTTTGTAATAGCCATTTGACTTTAAAATATGGCTGAAATTTCGGGATACCTAGTTTTTTAGCTAGTGGGCAAATAGCGATTACTGAACCGTCATTATTACTTAAAACCACAACTGGACGCAGCCTAATAGATGGGTCAAATATTTTTTCGACAGAGGCAAAACAGCCGCTAGCGTCTGTTAATGCTTGCATTTCCATCTATAGGAAAACCGATAAATTAAATGCTTCATCAAACCTTCTTACGTTATAAGTAACCTTTCCTTCAAGCTGAAAAACATCGTTTTCTGTTATGTAAACTGGCATGTGATCACCTGATGCGGATAGCAATCGTTTATTAGTTTTATCAAGTATTTTGCAAACGAAGTTTCCGTTTAAATTGGCAACTATTACGAACCCGTCTTTAACATTTTTAGATCTATCAACAATAAGTAAATCACCTGAAAAAATACCTACCCCTTCCATTGAATTACCAGAGGCTAAGCCAATAAAAGTTGCATTAGGATTATGTATTAATAACTCATCAAGAGATAAGCCCATTTCTCGATACTCTGCTGCCGGACTCTCAAAACCTGTAATGCCGCAGTCGCAGTAAATTGGTAGGACTTGCATACTCACCACTTAAAAAAACAACTGTATATAAAAACAGTATACAACATTTAGAGAAAATGGATCAATTATCTAAGTTGAAGGTTTAGGTAAATACTTAGGCTTTTTCCTCGATGTTTTACTAGATTATAGTAAAACCATGCTAGCTACTGTCAGGCTTGAATTTCGGAAATTATTTCTTTTATAAGCAGAGTGCTATCAAAAAGATATTTTGGTTGCGAACTGTTTATTCTCTGAAATAAAGGTACGTAAATAATGATCTGTAGCTTGCAATGAAGACTGACCCAATGCATCTCTAACTTGATGTATGGCAGCACCATTTTTGATATAAAAAGTTGCAAACATCTTTCTAAAGCTGTGTGTAGACAAGGGGTACGTAAGTTGAAGAGCAAATGCTGCTTTCTTTAATAGTTGGTTAATGTACTGAATTGTATATGGTGAACCTTCCTTTCTTGATGACTCAAACAGCAATTTGCTTTTATCTTTTTGGGCATCCCAGTTATTAATGAACATTATCTCGTCGATCACATTTCTACACTGTTCATTGATATAAACAACTACCTTGGATAATTCCCTAGCTGTTTTTTCTTTCATACCAGAAGAAACTCGTTTGCTAAACGGTTTGGTTTGCACAACAGTAATTTCTTCCCTGATCTGTCCATTGATCATTAAATCAGACAATTTTAATTTAGAGTAATCCGAATACCTTAATCCAGTTAATACCTCAAACTCAATCATCATAGAAATGATTGGATTAGTCTTATCAACAAACTCAATTATTTTTCTACACTCTTTTGCTGATTTTGGTGGAAATGACTGAACACATGCCATCGATTTAAAACCTCTTCATAATTCAAGTTTAACGACTGTTAAAACAGCTAAAACAAAAATATTACAACACATTGTATTTATTACATTTTTTATAACCCAAACCTAAAAACCATATCACTTACTTGTTTCAAGAATATGTATTCTTGAAACAAATGGTACATTCTGGCGTTTCTTGTGTCCAGTAATACCCGAAACCTTCATAGAATTCACGTAGCGTCGCCATTTTGTTTCACAGGTATTTTAGTTAAAAATCTTATTAACAGCCGGGTAATTAAGTTGTTTTACATCTGGATGTAATGAAGAGGGAAAATCCTGTCATCAATAAATATTTTTGAAAGTGCAGGGGTGCAACAATTAATCTAGTTATTCATATTCTGAGTAGGGTTCTTAGGTTGATGTGATCCCTGGTTGTATTTTTTTGAATTGCTTGATTGGAAATCGATAACGGATGTTGTTTTTACTGATTAGGAAAATGATGTCTTTCTCACTCTTATTTTGTTTTCCGTCTCGGATGTTTTACCGCTTGGCTTTGTTGCTCTTTGTTGATTGAATGTCTTTGTTTTTATTGTTGTTTATCTAGTGGCTATCCTCGATTTCTTGGTTGTTTTCCGTTTTGGATTATGAGCTTGCAGGAGTTGCATTTTTATTTGCTGGATCGGTTAATATAATTTCATTTGGTGCTTTGGAGTATCGGTGTATTTCGAGAGTGTTTTGCTAACTTGTAATACCAGGTGCTTTTAAAATTGCTAATATTGATTGCAATTTTCGATGACCGGGTTTAATTTTTAATCAGTAATAAATGTTACTATTTAGGTGTTTTTGCTTGCCTGTTTGTAATTCTCTACGTCAAAATCTCAAAAAAACCTACAATGCGAAGTAGGTTATTGGTTAGGTATTTATATAAGTTCGCTAGGCGCTTTCTTTACAAAGCATTGGTTACGCGAAAATAAGTCGCGGTAAATGTGCTTTCCTTACGGTTTTTCTTAACCCTTAATTGCCAGCTTTCATTAATGCATGACCACCTACTTTTAAGTGCTGCTATATCTTCATTTGAAGGAGGGCAGTAGCTTCTATTTGGGAGCATATATGTCACTCTAGCTCTGCTTGAGGTAAATATTTTGTCCTTTGGTAATAGACAGGGCCAATGGTTAGAGTACGTTTCTACATCATACCCATTTGCATCTTTAACGTATATTGGTTGGCATTCTTCAAGAGCAAACACCAACTCTACTTTATCCCTTAAGTTAACCTTGTTAATTAGCTTACTTGGAAAATTTACTGCTAATGATTGAGTCGTAACCAAAGCGGAAACTAAAAATGTGCATAATGATTTCAATTTATAACCCCGTATTTATTTGAAGATATTTATTAATAAGTTGCCGTCGACAACTTAATATCAGTAAACTTCGCTTAATCCAGCTTCTTTTCTTTTCTTATTATTTCTTTCAATGAATTTAGCTGCATTTTCTTTATCTCGCTTACTTACTTTTTCACCACCTCTAGTTGTTTTAAGCAACTCTGCGGTGGCTTGAAATAATGATATTTCCATAAGCACTTTGCCTTATATTACGCTGCTGTTCTCTGCTTCACTGGCTCTCCACCCAAAACAACAGCCGCCGCCAGTACTGGAGGTACAGCATTTCCACATCGCCTTACTTGCTCCACTTTTGTTAGCTTTTTCCCTTTATCATCACGATCAATCACATAATCATCAGGAAAACTTTGCGCTTTAAATAACTCCTTAGCTGTTAACATTCTGGTGGCAATATCAATGATTTGACGTTGCTTGTGTTTTACCGTTACCAATGCGAATCTATCCTTAGTCGTGACAGTATGTAGAGGCTTATCTATTGAGAACGGCTGTCCATTGCCGTAATATTCTATCAAAAACGCTTTTACTTCTGGGCTTTGCTCGTCCTCTACCTCTCCAAGTTTTATTTCAACCAAACCAAAGTGACCACCTTTCACATTGGCGCAGATCGTCCGTAATGGCTCATCAATAGCAAAGTTTCGTTGTTTAGAACCATTAGCATATTCAGTGATAAAGGGTATCGTATTGCCATCTAGGGTTGTTATTGGCTTATCAGCATCGAACACATATTTCTTAATGCCTTTAGCAAGTCGTTTTAAGGTGTTTTCCACAAGCGGCTTTTTACGATTGAATATTGATACACTAGGCACATTAAAATCGATGATTTCCATCGTTGTTCTTTCAGGTATTAAACCTTCATCATCGACATGCGTAGGGGAGGGCCAAGTTAAAGCTTCGCCATCATTACGCCCTATAAGAAACCAACGCTTACGTATAGTTGGTGCCCCATAGTGACTCGCCTTTAGTATTCTCCAATCAACATCATAGCCAAGCCCTTTATATAGTGTTTTCAAGGGCACACTATCTCC
>JAQWHO010000325.1 GCA_029249355.1 Thalassotalea sp. | reverse complement strand
ACTTTTCCTGATGCGAATAAGCAATCTCTTTTGCAAAAATCAAAAAATTATCTGCGGTGTCTATCGATGTTTCAGCGGCTGCAATAGCATCTCGACCATAAGTGGTATGATTTTTCATTTCATCAAATTCTTCATCGGTGAGCTTGCCCGGTTTTAGCAATATACTATCTTCTACCCCTACTTTACCAATATCATGCAGTGGAGCTGACTTGTAGAGTGAAGAGATAACATCAGGGGTTAACACGGCTTTATATTTATCATACTTAGCAACTTCAGTAGCCAATACCTTTACGTAACGTTGTGTTCTTCTGATATGGTTCCCCGTCTCAGGATCTCTCGATTCTGCGAGTGCCCCCATGGCAACCATAGCGACATCTTGAAGCTCTGAAAGTTGTGATGTTCGCTCAAGCACACGTTCTTCTAATATTTCGTTTTGCCTTTCAAGTAAATTCTTTGATGCTTGTAAAACTAAATGATTTTTAACGCGCTCTTTTAAAATAGGAGGGCTAATGGGTTTCGTTATGTAATCAACTGCGCCAAGCGCTAAGCCTTTTGCTTCGTCATCTTCTTGCGATTTTGCGGTCAAAAAAACGATAGGAATATCTTTGGTTTCGGCTTGAGACTTTAATATTTCACAGACTTCATAGCCATCCATCTCGGGCATCATAATATCGAGTAAAATCAAATCTGGCTTTTGCTTCTCAATAATTTTTAAAGCCATTTTTCCACTCAACGCAGCTTGAACGAGGTAGTCTTGTGCTAACACACCTTTTACTACATCAATATTAGCTAAAGTATCGTCAACCGCTAAAATGGTTTGCTTCTTTATTTCACTCATAGATTATTTCTCCTATTCCTTTAATTCTTTAATTCTTTAATTCTTTAAAATATGATGTTCTAATTTCACTTAATTTTTTTTCACCGCTATCAAAATCATACTGGCTTAACGCATCCCTTATTTTTTCTAACGCGTCGAATATTTCAGTAGTTAATTCAAACTCTAACAATTCATCAACAGCATCAACTACGGTTGAATCAAATTTATCAATTTGCTGTGCTATGTGATTAAGCTTACTCAGCAACAGTTCATCATCAATGACTTCTTTAGTTCCTTGATGATTGTAATTATTTATTTCTTGCTCTAATGTCGCATATAAAATTTCAGCGCGGTCAAAGTCGTACGACTCAAGTGCATTGGCTAACTCTGTAACTTCATTTGATAAATCATCCGCTTCAATATAAGTAAATATGTCTTGTAATGTTTCATTAGCGGCACTGTCAAAATTGGCTATTTTTTCTTTTAAGTCTATGACTAATTTAGTAACTGCTTCAACATCAAATAACGGTTTGTTCTCAGCTGTCTGCTGTTTTTGTTGCTGTTTTTGTTGCTGTGATTGTTGATCGTTATCAATGGCACTCACCATTTGGGCCAACTTAACTTCACATGCCAAAAATAGTGTTTCTAGTTCGTCATTATCTAACGGTTTTCCTTTCTCTATTTTTTCACTAATGAGTCGTTCTAATTTTTCTGCTGGTGGCACAACAAAAGTTGCTCCTATCGTTGCAGAAACGCCTTTTAACGTATGCGCTGCTATTAAGGCGGCTTGGAAGTCCTTTATATTTATAGCCTCTTTTATACGCTTTACCGCATCAACTTCAGAACTTGCTACTTTTTTAAGGGTATTTCGATACGCTTTAACATTTCCCGCCATTCTGGCTAAGGCTGAATTAACATCGAATTCAGGTAATATAGGCAAGTCAACTTCATCGTGTTCAATTTGATTTTCCCTGACACCACTCAATACTTTGCCTGTTGGCTTAATCCATTGGGCTAATGTTTTATAAACATCTTGCGGATTAATGGGTTTGGGGAGATGGTCATTCATTCCTGCAGCGATACACTTTTCCTTGTCACCACTCATAGCATTAGCGGTCATTGCAATGATGGGTAAATTGATATTTTTTTCATCTTGGCGTATCTCTTTTGTCGCCGTATAACCATCCATTACCGGCATTTGTATATCCATTAATACCGCATCAAAGGTTTTATGTTCAACAGAGTCGACCGCAATCTTTCCGTTAGAAGCAACAGTAACGATGAGACCCGCCATCTCAAGTAATTCAACGGCTATTTGTTGGTTAATTTCGTTATCTTCAACAAGTAATATTTCTGCACCGACAATACTTTCGGCAAATGATATATCTAATCGCTTATTTTCTCTTTCTGGCAATAGATTTTGGGTTTCACCCATGACTTTTAAAACTGTGTCAAATAATATTGATGCACATACAGGTTTTGTTATCGAACTGGCTAAATTGATATGTTGAGCTTTTGCAAGCATTTCATCACGATCGTACGCCGTTACAATGACAAACTTGGGTGGTACAGATAAAAAGCCCTCGCTAATTATCCTTTCACCCAACTCAATGCCGTTCATATGTGGCATTTTCCAATCAGAAAGTACTAATTTATACGGTTGATTGTTTTGCTCTGCAAGGGTTAATTTTTCTAATGCTTCTGCTCCTGACGCTGCTAATCCTGGTTTAAAGCCTAAACTTTCTGACATAGTAAAAAGTATTTCTCTTGCGGCGACACTGTCATCAACAATTAACACGGGTAAATCAACTAAGCTTGCGGGTGATGCTTGGATATGCGAAGTATTTTCTTGTGCAATGCCAAACGTTGCTGTGAAGTAAAATTGGCTACCTTCGCCACTGGTACTTTCAACCCAAATTTCACCCTGCATCAATTCCGTTAACGTTTTACTAATGGTTAAGCCTAAACCAGTACCGCCATATTTACGGGTTGTTGAAGCATCTGCTTGACTAAACGATTGAAATAATCGGCCTAATTGCTCTTCGGTCATACCAATGCCGGTATCACATACTGAAAACTCTACCGTGACATTTTTTTCGTCTTGTTTGATAGGTTTTGCTCTGATCACTATCTCACCTTGGTCGGTGAATTTAATCGAGTTGTTAGCGAGGTTAATCAATATTTGCCCTAGCCTTAGGGAATCACCGACAAGATCGAGTGGTAAATCTGGCGCTAAATCGATCAGTAATTCTAATGATTTTTCTTGACTTTTATGGGAAATAATTTGCACGAGATGGTCAATAGTATCGTTCAAATTAAATGGCACAGCTTCAAGATCAAGTTTACCCGCTTCTATTTTTGAAAAATCTAAAATGTCGTTAATAATACCCAGTAATGCTTCAGCCGAACTTTGAATTTTATTAACATAATCAGCTTGTTTTCGACTTAAACTGGTTTGCATTGCCAAATAGCTCATCCCAATAATTGCATTCATCGGGGTACGAATTTCGTGCGACATATTAGCGAGAAAATCACTTTTAGCTTGAGTGGCTTGATCTGCTGATTTAACAGCAATTTCAAGTTGTCTGGCATTTTCTTTTTCATTCGTAATATCAATGAAACTACCCACTAAACCTGCAGGTTTATTTTTACTGTCTGTATAACCTGTTACCCAATATAGGGTGTCGTGTAATTTACCGTCAGCAAAAGGCATTTTCACTTCTCTTTTAATATGTTTTTGCTGAGCAATAACCTCATTATCTTCGGCGTGATATATGGCGCGATCTTCTTCCGGTAGATAAGTTAGATCGTTAACAGTTAAACCCACTAAATCCGATGATTTAACCCCAAACACTTCTTCATAGGCTTTATTAAATCCTTGATACTTACCTTGTGCATTTTTATAAAACAAAGGAATGGGAACAGCATCAATTAATAATTGCAGAAGCTTTGCCTGCTTGGCTAATGCACGTGTTGCTTCTTCTGCGTCTAATTTAGCCTTTTTAAGTTCACGTTCTGCTTTTTTCCTCTCTGTAATGTTCCTAGAAACCCCTATTATCCCAAGACAAACTCCGTCAGCTGAATAAAAAGGCGTTTTTATGGTATCTAGAAGTACCTCTCTTCCATCAGGGTAAGTTACCCACTCTTCATTCGCTGTAGGCTTTCCTACGGACAAAATTTGTCGATCATTTTCTTGAAAAAAAAGCGCTGTTTCTTCAGGAAATATAACATGGTCATCTTGATGAATAAATTCAGACAGAGATTTATCTACAAGCTCTTCAAAGCCATAATTACATCCGAGATAAAGACCTTTATCGTCTTTGAAAAAAACCACATCGGGTAAACAATTGATCAGAGAGGAAAGCATTGACTGCTCTCGCTGAATGGCCAATTCACTTTGCGTTCGGTCAGTAATATCTCGAAGAATAGCAACAAAAAAGTGCTCATCATTTTCAACCCATCCCGAGACAGAAAAGTCAGTGGGAAAAATATGGCCATTTTTATGTAAAGCAGAGATTTGAATCGTTCTGTTGAGTAAGTTAGCGGCTTGTCCTGCAACCATCCTTCTCATTCCAGCCAAATGTGCCTCGTGATACTCAGGAGGAATAATGATTAGAATACTTTGACCAATAACATCGACAGCTTTATGACCAAATGTTCGCTCTGCTGCGGGACTAAACATCAGAATAATATTATCACTATCAATCATGATAATGGCATCAACGGCCGTATCAATAATGCTACTTGTACGCTTCATATTAATTTCAAGCGCCTTGGTACGTTCGCCAACTAGCCCTTCAAGTTCTAGATGAGAGCGCGCTAACGCTTTTGTTGCCCGTGAACCGACTTTTAAAGTAAATAGCGTGCCACCAAAAACTAATGTTAAGGAAATAAATAAAATTGACCAAACGCTGTACTTAAAAACATTGATGAGTTCAAGTGCTTCAGCAACATCTAATTCAGCAACTATCCCCATATTTAAGTCATCATCCCAAAGCCAACTGCCAACAACCATTTCACCACGATAGTCTCGATAGCCTTCGAGGTTAGAACCCGACTTGCCCTTAGCGATATGGCTAGCCATTAATGTTAAAGGCCAACTTTTATCTTGTATTATTTTTTTTGAACTTTTTAATAAGCTTTTGCCCGGATCAGTTATATCAATATTAAGAGAAGAACGTTCAGTTTCATTGATTAAGCCAATTTCTCTTAATTCGTTTTCAAAACGCACATTTGAGAGTAAGTGACCCAATTTATCAATCGCATAAGTTTCGCCACTTTTTCCAATAAAACCAGCTGATAATATTGAAGAGAATATCCCTTCGAAATTAACCCTAATCGTAATAACCGCTATTTCTTCCCCTTGAGCGTTAATAACGGGGGATGCGAAAAACATTGTGGGTGGTTTAACTTGATTATCACGTAAATTGTTATCTTCAATGAAAACATCAGAGCGAATAGGGGGAACAAAAATACTCTCCCCATTAAGAACACGTTGTAATAAACCCGGTCGTGTATTATGAATGACGTTACTGACTCCGACATTGGAATCACGCTTTGAAGATAAACTGATATTGTCGGGTGAAATGATAAAAAATCCTATATTGCCTAAATCACCTTCCCGCGCTTTAAAAAACTGACGTATTTGAGACTGTAAAGGTGTTTGTTTCAACGCTTGAGGTAATTGTGGTACTAAAAGTAACTTTTCAACTAATGATACGAGCTCTTTATTTTTACCAACTTGTTCTAACCTGTTATGTTCATAATCTATCCATACTTCTAAGCGCTGATGTGTTGTTGTTAATAAGGTAGATAAACTATATTCCAGTGACTCCATTCTTTGTTTTTCGGCATAATTCATGACGAAGTAAGAAATAACAATTAATACTGCAGACAAGACCGTTAAACCGGTAATAACCATTTTTTTAAAGTGAGATGAACTAAATTTATCAATTAACTCTTTCTCGCTGTTTTTCAATACTAATGAGCTTACTGAGTTGCCAATAATAAACAATAGAACAACTGCACCTAAAACAAACCAGATTAGATGCTTTAACTGGAAAATATCTTCTGTGGTTATTCCTGGAGTATTTCTTGAAGAAAGCCAATCGTTATTTGAATTCATTAAATCACTGACTTTAATAGAATCTAGGCCTTTTTGTAAAATGCTCTGAAGTGTTTTACTACTCTTACTGCTTAATAAATGTAACGATGGTGGAAGCACAATGTCTTCATCTATAACTCTTAAACCACTCACATTGTTTTGTTTGATCCAACTATCTACAACAATTTGTGCATTTAACAACGCATCGGCTTCACCTGACAATACTTTATCTATCGACTCTTCAATGCCTGCCGTTTCTATTATTTTTATATTTGGATAGTCATTCTTTATTTTAGCAATAGTTGTATAATCCGCAGGTATTGCGACAGAGGCTGTTGATAAATCTTTGATTTTTTGAAATCGAGTATCTCTATCTTTTACGTAGAATAATTCTCTGATCTTAAAATACGGGGTAGAATAATAACCATACTCTTTGCGCTCTTCCATGAAGTAGGCATCGGGTAGTAAATCAATTTTTCCTTGCTCAAATTGATCTAAAACCTCATCCCAACTTCCCGTTACATATTCGGGTTGCAAGCCTGTTTTTTGGATGATTTGACGAAGTATTTCACCAGCAAGCCCACCAGGATTATTGTCGTCTTGCATAAAAAGTATCGGGGGCCAGTGTTCGATACCTATTTTCACTTTGTTACTGGCTATCCATTGCTGTTCTTCATTGGTCAATAATAATTGCTTGTTATTTCCCTTCTTAGCTTGTGATCTACTTTCAAGTACCGAAAGAAAACGTGTGATGGCAGACATGTAATCAGCTTTATTCCTCAAGTACTCATCACTATTAATGATAGCAATTGCCGTTTTTCTATCATTACTTTTAGTTGCCGCTATTGCCTTTAATTCAAGAGCAGCTAATGCTGTATTTGTTTTTTTTAAAATAATGACAAGGTCTTTATCTTCAATTGACTGCTGAGCCAAAAGTGAAGCAATGATTTCTGTGAGTTTTAGTTCATTATTGTTATATCTGTTTAACCATTTTTCATCTCCTGAAAATACATACGTAAGAACTGAGGATGTAAGTACTTCATCGTAGTATTTCAGCTCATTAATATTTCGTTTTAACTCTTCAGATGTAAAGTAAACAATTGAACTTTTTTCCTCACTTAGCTCTACCGATTGAGCAAATACAGGGAATGTACTTGGCACAAAAATCAGTGAAAAAACCATGAGAAAAGCACTAAAAATAAATTTCATCATAAGACCATAATTATTAAAATTGTATTAAGAAATAATAAGCTATGACATCAGAGTAATTCAAAAAACGGAAAAACTAAAGAAAACATGATTAATAATATACTGCATTCCAATTTTTCAGTTTCAGAGAACTTTCACCCGTTTTTTTGGTACTCAATTCATATATCACTTGCTCATGCTCAGCCATACTTAGACACTGTTCGCTATAACTGGACAGTTTATGTAGCGACACAGTCGTTCTGGCTTTTTCCGGCTCGCAAGCATTGGCAAATATATCTCGACACGAAGTGGCTTTATGAAGCGAAAAAATCGAAGGTCTTGACTAACTGACCATATTTGCTATTAGTGTTCGCAGGCGAAGTTTGTAAGGTAAACACCTTTTGACCTTGGTGTTGCCCCAAGGCGATCTGATAGCTCACCGAGCTAGTCCGGATGGACGCTTTCTAGCTTGAGTCGTATCGTTATCATCCGCAACTTAAAGGCTGCCTTCGTTTGTCAAAGACACGATGCCATCGGTAGCTCCATCACGATAAGCAATACATTGCCATGGCGCGGCATCTGGACCCACAGCTACTGTTACCAAAGTCCCTGCTTCGGAGAATTCCGAAGACAATAAGCTGACATGGCTGTTACCCGTTTTTTGAGCAACGGCCGTCAAGCAGCTTTGGTCAGCAGTCGATGGTGTTAATGCCACAGAGCGAGTTTTTTCCGCACACGCCGAGAGCACGGTAAAGAGAACGACACCAAAGGCGAGTTTAAAAGTTATGTTCACATTAATCTTCCTTTTTTGTTAAACGCAGGTTTCAAAATAAGTTGCAAATTCATCCCATTGGAAATCACGGTTACGACCCCACAGCTGCCAATACAAAAATTAATTGCACTGAATATACTCGTAATCACCGTGCTCAATCCAATTTTTATCGCCGTCGTTGAAGACTAAGAACTCTGAACCGTCCTCCCCCAACAGCGCGACAACAAATCCTTTAGGGGGAACAGCGTTGCCAAAGTAACTATAAGCCGTCATCGCGCGTAGAATGTCTCCGTTGAAGTTTATGATGGCATTCCATTGGTCGGGCTGGTTTTCGCGGATCTGGTATTCGATCTGTCGTTTAACTTGGCCACCACAATAGACAATCCCCTCAGGAGCTTCCATTAGTGTGTTTTGAAATTGCGGAGTTATGTCGCCCGTATGAATGAACGCGTTTGGGCTAGGGTTTTCGTTGTACCCCCAGTTGGCAAGTACAATAGGTGCATAGAGCAAGAGCACGGAGCATCCAGCGAGAAAAGCGTTTGTGATTTTCATAACTAAAAATTCACCATTAAGTGCTTGGAAGGAGAAGCCCAGAGTTCGGACAGAAAATACGACATACTTGAAAATCAAGTCTTTACTGATTGTAGGAATACCATTTTAACCTACCTCTGCAAATTTAAGATAACAGCTAAATATAGGACTAAGTCTATATAGATGCTGGGTTAAAACAAGTTTTATCCATATCTCCATCTGTGTATACTTTTTCTATTCTAAAGTATTTGAGAGAAAACTGTATGCGATAGCCTAACGTTTTCGAATCAACTAAAAGCAGCATAATTGAGAGGGTTATGATGTCCAAACAAGACATTTTTCTTCTAGTCCTTGGAGAAAGTGCAGGAGGGAGTATTCGTGCCGCCATAAATACTTTTGGTCTTCAAGGCACGCTCTTCATCTTGGCTCTTACCGAAGTGCAAGCGAAATAATTGGAAATACTGCTCGTTCGGAACAACAACTGATGCGAAGTTACCACACTTGTTAGGGTATCCATTCCTCAAGTTTTCTCCTAAACAGGAAGATTATAATGAAATTTAAAACTCGACTTACAGGCTTCATAGCTTTGGTTCTTGCTGGCTTGTCTGGGTTGGCTGAGATAGCTTTTTACGGAGGCATAGAGCCGGGCGGTGTTCTGCAAGAGAGTTTTTTCTTACCGCTGACATTCATACTTGCAGTGATAGGAATTGTTTTATTGGGCATTTCTCTGGTGTTAAGACCGTGATCATAATGTTGTCTAATGTAAACAGTCACTTAAGCCTGTAATGGTCAACTAAAACAGAGTCGCTCCTAAGCGACCTTTCACTTTCTTATATTCCTTGTGTGGCAAGAAGATCCATTAACACCATCTAAACTCATTATCATAATTAAGACTGTATTATCGGATTTCTTGTCATTATCTTTAGCGAAAGCTAACGTCCAGTTTCGTATCATTGTTAACATTAGGCTTTGGCCATTAGAAACTTCTTCAGCTAGCCAATAGCCGACGTTAGCTTTTGTGAATCATTGATCATGTTTTGAAGAATATTAGCTAGGATTTTCTACTCGCTTGTCAGAATATTTTACACTCTCTATTACTTAACTTACAAGAAGTCATGTAAGATACTGAAATATGATAAGTTACACGTTACGGCACAAAGTTTGCTCCATACTAAAAACATGTCATTAAAATTGAGATAATAATGAGAAATACAAAAAAGTTACTTATATCTTCACTTCTTTTAGCTATGTCAGCGAGTAGTCAAGCAGGCCTAATTGAACTTATCAATAATACGACTGCTGCAACCGGCGATTATGGCAATGTCACTGTTACATTTGGTGGTATTTTCCCAGAATATGATGAATCGGTTTTAGATGAAAATGAGTCGATGATAAGAACTAGTTATTTACTCGATGGCGTAACTCAACAAGATTTGATAAATACTGGCCTTAACGGTATCGGCAGCACTAATCCTGCTGATTTTACGGGACTATACGTTGAGACCTTTGATACAAGAACAACACTTGGACAAAATCTAGATGATTTAGATCCATTAAAGTTTACAGGCTCGCCTTATTTAGGTAAAAACACTCAAGGTGCAAATAGCGGTTGTGGTGTGAACGGCGTATCGTCAGGAGTTACAGTAGATGGTGACTATGGTGTTACTAACCAAAATATCGGTGGTACAGCGGTAATAGACAGAGGTGTAAATGATAATAATCAAGGCATTAATACTACCTGTTTTGCTTACACACCAACATCACGTGCTGCACTAAATCCAACATCAGAAGTTGCTCTTGATTTTAGTGGCATCTTAGATTCAGCGGCGCTGCTTAGTGGGGAGCCTATGTATGTTGATTACTTAGGATTCTTTTGGGGAACTATAGACAGCTATAACAGTTTCGACTTTTATAAAGATGATGAGCTTATCGCACAAATTGATGGTCTTGATTTATATAATGACTTTGGTGGTCTTAATCTCGGTCGAAATGGTGAATATGTAAACTTCATTTTTGACGAAAATGCAGGCTTTGACAAACTTGTTGTGACTTCATCAGGTATTGCTACAGAATTTGATAACATTGTAAATAGAATAGCACCTGTTAATGTACCAGAACCTACTACTTTTGCTATTTTCGCATTAGGTTTGATTGGTTTAGCAGCACGTCGAATGAAGAAGCAATCTTAATTTAGTTTTACCCTTAGTTAAGCTTTAAAAGTCGATTATAAAAAACATCAATTGTAATGGTTGATGTTTTTTTGTGCCTGGTGATTGCTATCTAGGGGGCATCAGCAAACCATCAGTATGCTTTCCTATAGCATATGAGCAAATATTTTTAGCCATTTCAACAAAATACTCAACACGATAAAGTCTATATTTAGCGGGGATCAGCCGATTTGGTTTAAAGCCTCTATGACCGTTCTGGTAGTACTTTTGCCAGTCAGGATTAACAGGTTATTGTCAAAAAGTTATCATCAATAGACTCATATTTTTATACTTTGGGAACGTCCGCTACCGTATCAAAGCTGCCTTATTCAATTAAGGAGCCAACTTCCGCTTTTTGCTCATTGCCGACATTGATGTTTTAATATCTAAAGACTACTGTGAGCCTAAAGTTGACATTAGCAATGTTGAAATTATGAAGGCATTTTTAATCTATTCTCGCTGGTCAATGATACTTCCGCTTTGGCTCACTTTTGGCAAATACCGGACCTAAGAAAATTAGAGATGACAGGCCCCTTTGAGCGAGGACCGGCCGTTCGGGTATTGTAAAGTTAAGACAGTATTTCGCTCCCTTTCCAAGCAAAAACCGTCTAGTGACCAGTCGAAAAGCTTCTTAGCTTCTGCCAGACTTTCATTCAAGTAAGTCAATCAAGGATGTGAGCTGTGCTGGCATTGCAGCAATCGGCACAATACAAACGTCACTGACCGGAAAATACCTTGTTGTATCAACTGGTCGAACGGTATTATCCACAATTTACTGCCAACTTAGCCGACCAAGGCAAATACTTACCCAAATATGTTGAACGTGAGTTTGATGAATTCTTGCATTGTGGCCGATTTTTGTCTTTTATTTTAAGACAAGAACAAAGTTTACTAGTCCGCTCAATAAGTTTATCGTACGACGAGTAATAAATGTGCGCGGAACTGACTAAAGTCAGCGTGCTCAGTCCACATATTGAAACGTAATAATAAATATTTCAAAAGGACCGATAATGCCAAATAACGAGAATACATCCAAGCAATTACCAAATGGTTTTTACAATCGAGGTGAGAGTATGGATAGACTTGAAACCTTTGTTGCTGCGGCTTTTGCCTTTGCAGTGACTACCTTAGTGATAGCGACGACTGAGTTGCCATCAAATTATGCAGAGTTTATCCATTCAGTCAAATTAATCCCCTCCTTTGCCGCTGGTTTCGCAATCGTCGTCTGGATATGGGCTACTCATGCAAATTGGTGCAAACGATATGGCTTGGAAGATGGTAGAGCCATTATTTTAAGTAGCACTTTGACGTTTCTGGTATTGGTTTATATTTTTCCACTGCGACTTATAATGCAAGGCTTTTTTGCTGCAATGACGGATGGGTTCTTACCAACCGAAATGAACTATGCAAGCAATTCAGAAGTGCGCTTTATGTTTGCTTTTTATGCCATTGGTTTCTTTTGTTTGGCGTTGAATTTTGTTGGTTTGTTTAACTACGCTTTTTTGATGAGAAAAGAAATAAAGTTATCAGATATCGAGGTGTATAAAACGGTGACAGATATCCAAACTTGGTTGCTAACCGCGCTGGTGGCACTCGTTGCTCTGCTGGTTTCATTGTTTATTCCTTTCACAATGATTGGCTGGGCCGGCTACATTTACTTTCTGTTATTCCCTATTCTTATAGTGCATAGTGTTTTGCGCAGGAAATCAAGCAACAAAGAGGCTGAAATCATCAGTATTAACCGTGATTTAAGTTGAAAGTGACTTAAGTCACTTTCATAATACCAATCTGATAAAAAGCGATACATCGCCACTAGCGTGCGACGTCTAAAATCGCTTTCGTTATATTTCACAAAAGGATGTTTTATGGACGATTTTTTTTCGTTTTTACTGCTATGCCATATATCAATAGGGACAATTGCTATTGTGTTATTTTGGTTTCCCACTTTCAGTAAAAAAGGCTCAGTGAGGCACAAAAAGTTTGGCGTCTGGTACACATATTTGATGCACGGTGTGGTGTTAAGTGCGTTCATAATGGCCGTATTAGCTATATTTGTGCCAGAACTAGTAAAGCCTGATAAGTTTGTGAACACTATGGACCCTGAGAAAGTTAGAAGCTCTATTTCAGGGTTTGCCATTCTTTTGCTTTATCTGTCTTTGCTTACCTTTGTTTCACTTCGATACGGTCAATTGGTTCTTAAAGCAAAAAAAAGTAGGGATATATTGAGATCACCTTTCCATCTAACAATCACTTTATGTTTGATGATAGGTGGACTGTTAATTCTTTTGAAAGGCTTGCTCGACGACCATATTTTAATGCTTATATTTGGTCCCCTCGGAATATTCATATCACTGACCAATCTTTATTTTACCTATAAACCTGTAGCCGGCGCAAAAGATTGGTTAGTGGAGCACTTAGGGGCTTACATAACTTCAGGGATAGGGGCATATACCGCATTCATTTCTTTTGGAGGCCGACAATTGTTCGATACATCTGGAGTGCTGCAACTGTTTATGTGGACAGCACCCGGCGTGATTGGAACAATATTCATCTTACTTTTGTCTAGAAAGTATTCAAATTAAACTCACTTAAAGGATCCATCGATGCACAAGGTCATTGTAGCTATAGTCATCATTATTATTGCCAGTTTTCAAACAGGCGCGGCGCAGGAAAGCGTAAAAAACGCCTAATGAATTAGCCTGCCCAGTGCAGGTTTTTTATGCTTGAAATTTGAGGTGGCTAATGTCCCTTCATGGCTAATTTAAGTCATAAGGTATTCATTGACGATAACGTCCGCTTTGTCGGATCAGCGGTCAATAATGAAAATGTATTCAGTGACCGCTTTGGTGGCATTGTTCACACTCAGGTTTAGCGACTTACGTGTAAATGTTCACCATCGAAATCCCCACATACTCATT
>JAQWHO010000324.1 GCA_029249355.1 Thalassotalea sp. | reverse complement strand
ACGCCCCAACCAATAGCGGCACCAAAACCCGCCATAGGGGTAAAAGCATCTGAAAAAATCAACGAAAATATACCCGGTAATTTATCAATATTTAACGCGATAATTGCACAAGCAATAATAATATAAGCAAGCGCCATAAATGGCACAACCACTTGAGTAAAGCTTGCAATACGTTTAACACCACCAAAAATGATAAAACCAAGCATTAAAACAATAAAAACTGCAGCATATACTTTCGTTAAAGGTAATTCGCCAAGGAATGAATTAACTGAACCGCCTTGACCAAAAACATTGACTAAAGCATCACCAATACCATTTGATTGTACCACCGGTAATAACAAACCACAGGCTAGAATAGTGGCAAGCGCAAATGTCCAAGCGTACCATTTTTGTCCCATTGCTTTTTCAATATAATAAGCTGGGCCACCACGATATACGCCGTCTTCTTCTTCTTTGTATATTTGCGCATTGGTTGATTCGACATAAGCTGTAGCAGCACCTAGAAAGGCTACAACCCACATCCAAAAAATAGCCCCAGGGCCACCGAAACCTATGGCAGCAGCAACACCGGCAATATTACCAGTACCAACACGTCCTGAAAGTGAAACGGCTAATGCTTGAAATGATGAAATACCTTTATCTGAGCTTTTGCCTGACATCAACAGGCGCCACATCTCTCTAAAGTGACGAATTTGCGTAAAGCGTGTCAAAATTGAGAAGAATATACCCGCACCTAAACATAGATAAATAAGATACGGACTCCAAATATAACTATTAAGCGTATTAACTAATTGTTCCACTTCTAACTCCTGAAATTATTATAATTATTTTTAATATATATTCTATTCTATCAATAAATTAACGTAAATCATCTACGATATGATAAATAGCGGTCAATGCATCACGACCAAATAAACTACTACGGTTATCAGACCAACCAACACTGTGATCTGGTAATAAGTCATTATCTTTAAAAGGCATTTCGACTGTATAAGATAAACATTTAAATTGTTCACCTACCCAGGTAGCACCAAGTGTTAAATTAGCTTGCCCAGCTTCATCTTTATCATAACCAAACTCATCTTGAAATTCAGGAGTGATCGCCAGCAAAATATCTTTAAAAGATTCTTCTAATGACTGATGACGTTTGTCATATGAAGGAATACCTTCACAGCCTGCGACAAAGTTATAAGGTAAAGCTTCATCACCATGAATATCAAGAAACATATCAACGCCTGTTTCAAGCATTTTATTACGAACAAGATAGACTTCAGGGCTATTTTCCATGGTAGGCGTTGCCCATTCACGGTTTAAATTAGCACCAACAGCATTGGTTCTTAAATTTCCTCTTACTGAGCCATCAGGATTCATATTTGGCACTAAATAAAATACAGCTTTGTTTAATAAAGCACGAGCAACGCCGTCATCTTCATCGAGTAAACGATCAATAAAACCTTCCATAAACCATTCGGCCATTGTTTCACCGGGGTGTTGGCGAGCAGTTAACCAAATAACCTTTTTATTTTCACCTTCTTCACCGACTTTTAAAACTGACATATCACGCCCGTCAATTGTTTGCCCTAATATTTGCAGTTGGCAATCTACGTCTAGTTGCGCTTGATGAAGTAAATCTTGATGGCGTTCATAACTGTAAGGTGCAAAATAAGCAAAATACACACTGTCATGATCTGGGGTGAAAGTAATGGTGAGGTTTTCGCCATCAAAGTCTGTAGGCACTCTAAACCAATGTTCTCTGTCGTATGATGCTACCGCTTGATATCCTTTCCAACCATCAACAAATGCAGACTTACCTGCATTTCGAATAGTCAGAACATGTTCAGCACGAACATTATTATTGAGTTTAAAATGAAACCATTGAAAAAAATCAGATTGATTATCTTTATTAATTTCTAAAATAATATTTTCGGGGGTAGAAGCTTCAATCACGTTAATGTTGCCGCTATCAAATTGTGCAGAGATTTGCATAGGATATTTTCTATTTTTATATTTTGAAAGGTCTAGTGTACACAATCAGGTAAAAGATCAGAAGTATTAAAGTGATCTTAAATAAAGCCCTATCTCCGTCGAATATCCGATAGATTTAGAAATAACTGTATTTTCTTCATTAATTACATAATAACTCGGATATCCGTGTACTTTATAAGCCTGTTTAACTTTTTCATTTCCTATAGCAATAGGAAATGTTAATTGATGTTTGACCACAAAATCTTCTATTTCACTCACATCAACAAAATCTAAAGCTACGGCAATAACATTTATTTCTTCATTTTTTTGATAAGTAGCTTGAAGATTATCAATACTTGCATGACAAATACTGCACCAAGGAGCAAAAAAATAAATAACAGTTTTCTTTTGTGGTGATAATGAAATAACTTCACCTGTAACCGTCGGTAAATTAAAACTATACTCCTTTAGGCTTTGCTCTGTTTCAAGCATGCTTGATTGTTTAAACCAAGTGAGCAATTGAAAAATAACAAAAAATATAGTTATTTGAATAGCTAAACTTCGTAGCAAAATATTACCCGATAAAATTTAAGAAACTTAATAATCAAGACCTTGAATACCCAAAAATAATTCTTTCAAATGACAAATAATAATTATTGTTCACTTAAAAATAAAAAATCCGGCAATAATGCCGGACTTAAAAGAGTGAAATATCACTATAATTAATATCATGATAAAAAATTAACTGATATTGGTTAAACCTTTCATATA
>JAQWHO010000323.1 GCA_029249355.1 Thalassotalea sp. | reverse complement strand
TATTATGAAAAATATAAATAGATATTTAATAGATATATAAACGAGTTCCCGCAGATTGTACTTGCTGGTTATTTTTTCTAAAAAGGTTGCGCAAATAATTTTATTTATTGCTTTGTACTGATTCGCTTTTGTCATTGTTCTGTCTGTGAGCTGATATTTGCCGAAAAAGTACCTTTATAAAAACACTATAAAAATATAACAAATGCATTAAACATGAATGGGAAACATAATGAAGAAATCACTTATCACGGTTGCTATTCAAACGGCAATTATAAGCTCAGCAGTAACAATGTCGGCAACAACATTTGCTAATAACGCTCAAGCGGTTGAAGAAGTATCGCGCGAAGCTCAAACCTCAACTGCCCCAGTTGAAGATGTAAAAAAAGAAGAGCCGACGGAAAAAATCACAGTGACTGGTTCTCGACTAAGACGTGACAGTTTTAGTGTTGCGACACCGCTCGCTATTATGAGCAAAGATGGTATTGAAGATACCGGTTTAGGTTCATTATCAGAAATTTTAGTGGATGAATTACCGCAAATTTCAGAAAGCAGTAGTAATAGTAATACTCAATCAAACATTACCGCTACTGGTCTTTCAACCATCAATTTACGTAATCTAGGTTCTAGCAGAACATTAACCCTAATTGATGGCCGCCGTGTTGTTTCAAATAGTCACGGTAGTAACTCGGTAAGTTTATCAACTATTCCAACCGGCATGGTGCAAAGGGTTGAAGTGATCACGGGTGGAGCTTCTGCAGCATATGGCTCTGATGCAATCGCGGGTGTTGTAAATATTATTACTCAACAAGATAAAGAAGGCTTTGAATTTAAAGCACGTGGTGGTGAAAGTCTTGAAGGCGGTGCAAAAGAGTTCTCTTTAGATTTAAGTTACGGAACTGAATTTGCCAATGGTCGTGGCTATATTTATGCAAGCTCTTCGTATGATAAGCAATATGGTTTAACTTACGGCGATCGTAAAAGAGCACAACAACAAGAATCACATTTTTATGATGACGAAAGAATGTGTAACGCGATGATCACGTCCGCTGAACCTAAAGACGGCCAATGTATGCGTGATATTTCACCTGCAGATTGGCGTGGATTAAATGACGCAATACCCGGTGGTGTTTTTCATGAAGGTTCTAGCAGCGTTGGTGGATTTTGGTATGACGGACAAACGTTACGTGATGATTGGGTAGAAGAGCAATACGGTATTGATACTGATCAATATGTTCAGCTCAAGGTACCTGATGAAGGCTTAAACACGGCAATAAAAATAGATTTTGAACTCACTGATGATATTTCTTTTTATGCACAAATTCAGCACAGTTTAAACAAGTCATATAATAGCAAAGCACCTGAAAGTGAAGATGAAAGCGATCTAGTGATCACTTTTGACCCTGTTACCGGCGAGTTTGGTGAAGTGGATATGGGGCGAATTTCTCGTGATAACCCTTATGTGCCTGCTGAAATTGCTGCTGGCGGTGGTAGCACGATTAAGTGGGATAGAGAATTTACGGAAGTAGGTCAAATTTATACTGACAATGAGCGAAACACGGTTCGTTCATGGGCTGGTTTACAAGGCACGGTATTTGATGGCGATTGGGATTGGGATTTATCTGTTGGTTACGGCCGATTTACTCAATCACAATTACGTGGCAATGAAGTTAATACGATTAATGCCGCGTATGCATTAGATGCTGAATATGCCGAAGACGGTGTAACGATTCAATGTGCTGACGAACAAGCAAGAGCGAATGGCTGTTTACCAATGAATTTATTTGGTGAAGGTTCTATTACTCCTGAAGTTGCCGATTATATTCGTGCAAATCCAACCATTGATACTACGGTTGAACAATTGACTATTACCGGTTATATGGCGGGTGATTTATTTGAAATGCCAGCAGGTCCTGTTGCTACAGCTTTTGGCTTTGAATGGCGTGAAGATTCACAAGACGTTAAAACTGGCGGTGGAGCTACAGAAGGGGGAATTACTTTTAATTATGTTCCTCAATATTCTGGTGAAGTCACCGTTAAAGAAGTGTTTGCTGAAGCTGCTTTTCCACTATTGAAAAATGTAGCAGGCGCTAAAAGCTTAACGGCTGAAGTATCTGCTCGTTTTGCCGATTATAGCTGGTCAGGAACCGACTTAGTGCAAAGCTATAAAACAGGTTTAGTTTGGGAAGTTGTTGATGGTTATGCGGTTCGAGCAAACTGGGCAAGAGCACAACGTGCGCCATCTATTGATGATTTAATTTCTCCTCCGGCTGGCGATTATGACTCTTTCACAGATATTTGTTTTGGCACAACCGCAACGTCTACGGATGAAGGTCATGATAACTGTCGTAAAGAACCTTCTATTGCCGCGGCCATTTTAGTTGATGGTGAGTTTGATGAAAGTGATAACAACTATTCACCGAGTGTAGGTAATGAAAACTTAATTGAAGAAACGGCTGATACATTTACTGTTGGTGTAACATTAGCCCCAGCATTCGCAGAGGGTTTGCGTATCGCTGTTGATTATTATGACATTGCTATTGAAGATGCTTTATCGAGTTATTCTAATGATGACATTATGAGGTATTGTTACGATTCTTCATTAACATGGGATGAAAAAGGGGGGAGTAACTCGTTTTGTAATGATTTAAAGCGTGATGAAGACGGCGCTTTAATTGAAGTGATGCAGCGTAATTATAACGTGGATGAAATTAGTACAAGTGGTGTTGATTTTGCCTTAGAGTACGCTTATGACTTAAAAGAAAATGGCCGTATTAAATTTAAAACAGATTGGACTCATGTGATTGATTGGGAAAAAACAGTTCAATCGCCTGATGGGCTAGAAACGACTGATTATGTTGGTTATTACAATTATGACATTCTCGATACCCAAGGTTCTGCTTCATTAACTTGGTATAAAGATGAATGGCGAGTTCGTTGGAGCACAAAATATAAAGCAGCAATAACCGTTGATAAAGACGATGAAGAAAGCTGGCTTGATGATATGGCAACTAACGATGAAAATTGTGCAGCCGGTAATGCCGATTGTATCTCAAATCCAGAATCTCTATCGTTTAATGAAATAGGTTCGTACGTTAAACATAGCTTGTCAGTGTCTTATACTATGGAGACTGACAATGGTGCAGAAGTGCGTTTATCAGGTGGTATTAATAATATTTTTGATAACCAAGGCTCGTTTAGTTTAGGTGGACGAGGTCACTTCTACAGTGGTTACGGAAGTAGCGTTGGTCGCTTTGCTTATTTTGGTGCTGAAGTTAAGTTCTAAAATCTCCTTAGGTAAAAATACACAAGGAAGTGTAATTTGTAAGAATGGATTTTATAGCATTATGCTTCACATGGATGTGATTTTTTAAAAGTAAATTAGGTTGTTTATGTTGTTAAAAAAATATATTTGTCTGATGGCTTTCAGATGGGTGCTGGTTGTTACTTCGGTTAGTTTGTTCACAAGTTGCAGCGCTGAAAAAACTGTTTCACAAGTAAACGACGCAGGAAAAGATCAACCCGAAAAAAAACAAGCACAATTAAAAGCGGCGGACTCTCAACTTAAAGTGACTAATCTTGTAAATGATGGTCCTTATATTTTTAAAAAAGCCGAAAAGCTTCAAGCATTTTGGTTGTGTAATGGAGCTGTTGAACAAATAACGGTACAAAACCAGTTCATAGCAAATAATCAGGCGAACATATTATTTGATCG
>JAQWHO010000322.1 GCA_029249355.1 Thalassotalea sp. | reverse complement strand
ACAAAGTAATCAAACAATGGCGCAAATAAGTTAGCAAACAATATCGCTAACATCATACCGAAAGCGAAACCACCTACGACTAGATGCCAATACCATGGCATAGCAAACATCGCATTTGTATCACTACCAATCGTATTAAATATGAATGATGTAACAACCATACCGGCAAATACACCTAAAACGATGCGCCATGATGCAATACCTTTATAAAGAATATAAGCACCACCTAGTAAAATTGCCGCAGTAGAAACTTCACCAACAGAACCAGGAATGAATCCCCAAAACGCGTTCCACCAATCAGCGTTTACACTATATTCAATCAATCCTTGGTTTGCAGCGCTTAACGCTGTAGCACCAGAGAAACCATCAACAGCAACCCAAACAGCGTCACCTGAAATTTCAGCAGGATAAGCAAAGAATAAAAACGCACGGCCTGCCAATGCAGGGTTTAAGAAGTTTTTCCCTGTACCACCAAAGATTTCTTTTGCAACAACAATACCGAACGTAATACCAATGGCGACTTGCCACAGTGGAATACTTGCCGGCAAGATTAAAGCGAAAAGGATTGAAGAAACGAAGAAACCTTCATTCACTTCATGCTTGCGAACAGCAGCAAATAATACTTCCCAAAAACCACCAACAATAAACGTTACAGCATAAATAGGTAAGAAAAACATCGCACCGTAGAACATCATGCCAAAGCAGCCAGAATCAGTTGTTAGGCTACCACCTAACATTTCAAAAAGGCCTACTTGCCAAGTGTCAGGCAATGCATACCCAGCAGCTAATGCTTCAGTTGCTTGGAAACCAATATTGTACATACCAAAAAACATGGCAGGAAATACTGCTAACCAAACGGTGATCATGATACGTTTCAAATCGATACTGTCACGTACGTGAGTTCGACCTTTGTTAACATAACCAGGAGTAAATAAACCAGTAGCTATTGCTTCATATAAAGCAAACCACTTTTCATGTTTGCCGCCTTTTTCAAAATGCGGCTCAATATCTTCTATAAACTTTTTCAAGCCCATGACTAACCTTCCTTTTCAATTGTGGTTAGGCAATCACGAAGTAGTACGCCGTAATCTGTTTTGCCAGGGCAAACAAATGTACAAAGCGCTAAATCTTCTTCGTCTAGCTCTAAGGCACCAAGTTGTTGAGCACTGTCAGTATCACCAGCAGCTAAATCGCGTAACAACAGAGTAGGTAAAATATCTAAAGGCATCACACGCTCATAGTTACCAATTGGTACCATTGCACGAGCACTACCATTAGTTGTTGTCGTCATGTTAAATAACTTACTTGGGAAAAAGTGAGCCATATACGCACGGGTAACTGAAAATTTATTTGGTCCAGGGTACATATAACCAATAAACTCTTTTTCACGACCTTCTTTCAATACTGAAAGTTGCACATGATAACGACCAAGGTATGCATGGACACCTTGTGCTGTAGCACCTAAAAGAACAGAGCCAGAAACCACACGCGTTTCACCGTCATTGATTTCATCCGCAACTAATTCATTCGTATTAGCACCAATTATCGTTCTAATTAACCTAGGATTTTTAACTTCAGGGCCAGCTAGTGAAATAACACGAGTGCTGTTTAATTCACCTGTAGTAAATAGTTGACCAATAGCAATAACGTCTTGATAACCTACATGCCATACAAATTTATCAGCACTAACAGGCTTCAAAAAATGCATATGAGTGCCAACTAAACCTGCAGGGTGTTTACCCGCAAATTCGTTAACATTCGTATTGTCAGCCACTGGAATATTAGCGCCAGGTGCTTTATTAACAAACACTTCACCTTCCGTTAAACGAGAAAGTACTGTTAAACCTTGTGTAAAGGCTTCACCTTGTTCGTTAATAATCACTTCAGGATTTGCCGCTAACGGATTAGTATCCATTGCGCTAACAAAAATGGCGATTGGCGTAGAATCAATTGCTGGAACTTTACTAAATGGACGTGTGCGCAATGCAGTCCACAAACCTGAATTAACCAAGTTTGAAACAACATCTTCACGTTTTAAAGAGTTAAGTTCAGTTGCAGGGTAGCTAGAAAATGTTTCTTGTTCGTCACCGTCAATTTCAATAACGACAGACTGTAAAACACGTTTTTCACCACGGTTGATTTCTTTAACAACACCGGCTGTTTGAGCTGTGAATTTAACGCCAGGATTCTTCTTATCTTCAAAAAGAACTTGACCTTTTTTAACACGATCTTCCACTTTAACAAACATGGTTGGTCGCATACCCACAAACTCTTCACCTAATGTTGCAACGGTTTTGATGGCATTGCCATCATGGATTACCTGCTGGGGAGAACCAACTACAGGAACATCCAGACCTTTTTTTATTGTAATCATAAACACTTGCACTACTTTTGATGGGAGTATCAAAATCAACTATTTACTTACCTAAACAAGCTATAACTAAAAATACTTATAATTCAATTAGGTAAAGTAAATGATCGATTTCAGTGTATTTCAGTAAGCTACTTATTTTTATCAATAAATCTAAAAACAAGACCTACCGGCTCTAAGTTTAAATTTCTGGCGCGATTTTAACACATAATCTCTAAATCATTCTACGTTCTCAGTTACTTTAAATTACAATTTAGACGAATAAATTTGATTTTGCTCACAAAAGCGCCAAATAATTAAAAAGACACAAAAAAACCGACATTTTATGTCGGTTTTTAATCAAGTATAAGAAAACTTGTAATAAGAATGTTAACGATTACAGTAGATGATTAATTTCCGTTACAGGGTTTACATCAGCATCATAATCAACACTTTCAATTCCAAATCCAAATAAACGAATGAACTCATTGTGATAACTCACATAGTCCGTTAATTCGTCAATGGTTTCAGTATCAACCGTATTCCAAATATCAGTCACTCGTTGCTGAACACTATCCTCCAATTCTTTATAGTTTTGACGATAACGATTTTTCTCATCTAAGCGTGGTGTCTCACTGTAAATATTTTCAATGAATAAGTTCTGAATTTGCTCAATACAGCCTTCATAAGTACCATCTTCTTTCATCACTTTAAACATTGCTGAAATATATAATGGCATAATTGGAATCGCTGAACTTGCTTGCGTTACAACAGCATTTAATGACGTTACATGAGCAGAGCCATTTATGTTTTTAGTTGATTCATTAATAGCTGAAGCGGCTCGGTCTAAATCTTCTTTCGCCTTGCCAATTGTCGCTTTACCATAAATTGGCCACGTTAACTCTTTACCAATATAAGTGTAAGCAACACTCTTAAAGTCATTTGATAAAACATCCGCTTCTTTAAGCGCTTTTATCCATAACTCCCAATCTGCACCACCCATCACATCAATAGTGCCTTGAATTTCGGCTTCATTTGCGGCTTCAACAGAAACCGAGTCGATAATGCGTTTAGAGGTATTTAAATTCTTAGTGGTAACACTTTGCCCAATAGGCTTAAGGGTTGAAGAATAAACTTCACCCGTATCAGGATCAGTACGACGCGGTGAAGCTAAGCTATAAACAATTAAGTCAATCTCACCTAATTCAGCTTTAATCGTTTCAATGGCTTTCGCTTTAATTTCATGTGAAAACGCATCGCCATTAATATTCTTTGACCATAAACCAGCTGCATCAGCCGCTTTTTGAAATGCAGCAGTATTATACCAACCAGCACTTGCCGTTTTCTTTTCTGTTGGCGGCTTTTCGAAGAAAATACCTAATGTTTTAGCATTATTACCAAAAGCAGCCGTAATACGAGAAGCTAAACCATAGCCCGTTGATGAGCCAATCACTAAAACGTTTTTAGGTTTAGCATTAGCTTGAGTTTTTGCTTTAACATAAGAAATTTGCTCGTTTACATGAGCTTCACAACCAACAGGATGTGCATTAGTACAAATAAAACCACGAATTTTTGGTTTGATAACCATAAGAAAACCTTCTCATTAAATCGATTAATTCGGCTGTATGCTCGAAAGTTGCCGCATAGTTTACTCTGCTGAGAAAAATAAGAGGTACGAGCAGTTAAATAAAATAAGGTATTTCATCCAAACAGATGAAATACCTATGAATTTTTGAACGAATACTATCTGTTTTGGTAATATTCTTTAAGTGTTAAATTGTTATATTCACGCATTGATTGCAAAAACTCACTATAAGACGACCACACTTTAGCAAAACCTTCGTCATTTTCAGCTTGTTCTGCAAGCACTTCTTGGGTATATCCTTTTAAAGCTTGCATGACTTGAGGTGGAAATTGACGCAACTTAACATGATGTTTTTTAACTAAGTCTTTAAGCGCATTATTGTTACGTGCATTATATTCATCTAACGTATCTTCATTCACTGCACGAGCAGCAATTTCAACAATTTTCTGTAAGTCTTTTGGTAATGCATTTAACGCTTTTTCGTTGACTAAAAATTCTAACGTTGTACCTGTTTCATGCCATACCGACGAATAATAATATTCAGCCGCTTGGTGAAAACCAAAGGCTAAATCATTATACGGACCAACCCATTCTGAAGCATCGATTGCGCCGCTTTGTAATGATGAAAATATTTCACCGCCGGTTAAGGTTACCGGAATAGCGCCAGCACGCTTTAATACTTCGCCACCTAAACCAGGGATGCGCATTTTTAACCCTTTAAGGTCTTCAATTGAATTGATTTCTTTTTTAAACCAGCCGGCAAATTGAGCGCCAGAATTACCACCTGCCATTGGTACAACACCAAAAGGCTTATACAGCTCCTGCCATAATGCTAAACCACCGCCGTAGTGTAACCATGCGTTAAATTCAGTTGCGGTCATACCAAAAGGTATTGCACTGAAAATAGGTGCTGCAGGCATTTTACCTTTCCAGTAATAAGCACCACTATGTCCCATTTGCACAGTACCTTGTGACACCGCGTCAAACACTTCAAAACCTGGCACTAACTCACCTGAGCCATATACTTTAACCGTTAAACGTCCTGCGCTCATTTCATTCACATATCGCGCAAACTTTTCAGGAGCCATACCTAAACCCGGAAAGTTTTTTGGCCAAGAAGTCACTAACTTCCACTCGTAAGTTTCTACTTTTTCAGTAATAGTTGACGCGGTAGTTTCTTTTTCACCACACCCTGATAAAAAAGTGGTAGATAAAACAAATAAAGCGAATGATTTGATTAGTAACTTATTTATATTCATAGTTTTTCCATTATTTTTATAATTACTTATTTTTATGAGCTAAATTTCAAGGAAGAAAATACCACACATTAAATATATTAATGCGATCTATTTACGACTCATAGTTTATTAACCATATATAACACTCGGCAGCCAAGTTGCTAATTCAGGCCATTTAGCCAGCGCTAATAATAACAATAGTTGCATAATAATAAAGGGGATCACACCTCGATATATTGACGCTGTTTTAACGGTTTTATCCGCAACACCCCGTAAATAAAATAAAGCAAAACCAAAAGGCGGAGTAAGAAAAGAGGTTTGTAAATTTATCGCGATCATAATGCCCAACCAAATAGGATCTAAACCCATCGCCAATAATATCGGCGCGACAATAGGCACAACAACAAAAGTAATTTCAATAAAGTCTAAAATAAAACCAAGTAAAAAAATCACCAGCATAACGATTAAAGTTGCGCCAACGACACCACCTGGCATACCTTCAAAAAAGCCTTGTACTAATTCTTCTCCACCAAAGCCACGAAAAACTAATGAAAATAAACTCGCCCCAATCAGTATTAAAAACACCATAGAAGTGATTTTTACTGTGCTTTGCATCACCGCGGTTAAGTTATCTTTTGTCAGTTGCTTTTGAGCTAATGCTAAAAAAACCGCACCCATCGCACCCACTCCTGCAGCTTCAGTAGGCGTAGCAAAACCAAATAAAATAGAACCCAGTACAGCAAACATTAATAATAGAGGTGGTAAAAGCGCTGACAACATTAATGACAATTTTGATTTTTCGCCTTGAATTTCTTTAATATCTTCTTCACTTAAACTTGGCACTTCATCAGGTTTTAAGTAAGCGTAAACCACACAATAAGAGAGATAAAAAAAGACGAGAATTAAACCTGGTATAACGGCTCCGGCAAATAAATCACCTACCGATACGGTTTCCGGACTGAATATCCCCATTTGCAATTGAGCTTTTTGATAAGCGCTCGATAAAACATC
>JAQWHO010000321.1 GCA_029249355.1 Thalassotalea sp. | reverse complement strand
GCTTCAACCATTTCTTTCTTCGCACGGCGAGCTTTTGCTTCGCCAATCGACATACGACGGTTAATGTCTTTTATGCCATGTACGTTTAAGAAAGTTTCTTCTTCAAGAAGGTTAAGCTTGTATATGCAACGCTCAACATCTAGCTCAATATCTTCCATTTTTGCTGAATGAGGTAAACCTGCAGCACGTTGTTCATCGAACCAACTTTTAGAGGTTTCATTCCCTGGGAATATTTTGATAAACGTTGCTTTTGGCATACCAGCGCCAACAACACAATGCTTCATGATTAAACGTTCTTGAACACGTAAGCGATCCATCACGCTACGCATGTTTTTCACTAATTTATCAAATAATTTAGGAATTAAACGGAACTCTTTAAATACTTCTGCTAATGCATCAATAGCCGTTTGAGCATCTGCATGCCCACGACCTTTAGCCGCAATAACTTTATTGGCATTTTCATATGCTTCACGAAGAGCCGTGAATTTTTCACGTGCTAATTCAGGACATGGCCCTGTATCTTCTTCTTCTTCATCTTCATCATCGTCAGAACTTTCATCTTCATCTTTCAATTCTTCATCAGATAATTCTGAACCGATATGTGTCGCAGCAGCAGGAATTTCTTCTTCTTCAGCATCTGGGTCTAAAAAGCCAACGATAATATCGCTTAAACGCGCTTCTTCTGCTTCAAAGTTATCCCATTGCTCTAATAAATAATTAATAGCGGGTGGATATTCAGCAACAGAACGTTGTACTTCCTTGATACCTTCTTCAATACGTTTGGCGATAACAATTTCACCTTTACGCGTAAGAAGTTCAACTGTACCCATTTCACGCATATACATACGCACAGGATCTGTTGTTCTACCAATTTCGCTTTCAACAGTGGCAAGTGCCTGAGCTGCTGCTTCCGCGGCATCTTCATCAGTGTCACTTTCGCTCATCATCAAAGTATCGTTATCAGGAGCATTCTCAAATACTTTAATTCCCATGTCGTTGATCATACGTACGATGTCTTCAACTTGGTCTGAATCGATTATATCTTGAGGGAGATGATCGTTAACTTGAGCAAACGTTAAATACCCTTGCTCTTTACCTTTGGTAATTAACTCTTTTAATCTAGATTGTGGGGCTTGATCCATTGACGAGTGTCCACCTAATTTATGGCTATCAAAATGAGAACAGTAAGCCGGAAATTATAGCTAATGAGCGACTAAATTACCAGCGATAAACTATTATCGTATTATTTAAATGTTATCAGGTTAAATTATTATTTATCTTCAACCTGTTTAAGCTGTTAGCAGGCTATAAAGCTCTTGTTTTTCTTCTTTGCTCAGCCCATTTTCTTGTTCTTTTGCAATTAATTGCTCTGTGCGTTGTTCAATAAATTTATTTAAAAAACTTTCTAAAATATCTAAAAATGTACTTTCAGCATTTTCAGCTTCAACATAATGTTCAAGACACATTAATTTTGTTAACTGTGACCCTTCTGGCGTGCCACGAAAATACTCGATTAATTGTGCACTATTAATATTTGAGTTTTCATTGCTCAATTGCACCAGCTGGTTTAACAGCGGCATTCCTGGCATTTCTAATTGTTGTAATATAGAAGCATCAGGTATTGCTTTCACTATATGGGGATGCTCTAGCAATAATGCAATAGCAAGACGAATAGGGGTGATTTTAGTTTGTTTATTCTTAGGTTTATTTTGTTCTTTATTGTGATGCCGGCGTAGCTCTTCGAGACGTTTTTCGCTACCTCTAGCAAACTTGTTGGCTATAGATGAAATAATATCTTGTTTTAGAAAACTTTCAGGCAATTTATTTAAATAAGGCTGAAAAAGATCAACCAGTTTCGAAGTGCCTTCACTGGTATTTAAATCCGTTTGCTCGGATAAGTTAGCCAGTAGAAATTCTGATAACGGCATAGCATTATCTAAAATTGTTTCGAAAGCTTGTTGACCTTGAACGCGAATTAAAGAGTCAGGATCTTCACCATCCGGTAAGAAAACAAATTTCAATGAATAACCATCTTGAATAAGTGGCAGAGCATTGTCCATTGCTCGCCATGCAGCATCGCGACCAGCTCTATCACCGTCATAACAACAAATGACTTCTTTAACTGTTCTAAATAATGTTTGAAGTTGTTCGGGAGTTGTTGCTGTTCCTAATGAAGCTACAGCATAATCAACACCGTGTTGAGCTAAGGCGACAACGTCCATATAGCCTTCAACTACCACTAATCTTGAAAGTTGTTTATTGGCTTGCTTGGCCTCATAAAGCCCGTAAAGTTCTTGGCCTTTATGATAAATACGTGTTTCAGGAGAGTTTAAATACTTAGGTGTACCATCACCTAATACTCGTCCTCCAAAACCAATAGCTCGTCCTCGTTTGTCACGGATAGGAAACATAATTCGACCGCGAAAACGATCATAGGGTTTATTTTTATCCCCTTGAATCGCCATTCCTAAATCTACTAACTGTTGAGTAATAGCACGACTTTTCGCAAATGGTGTCATCATGCCGTCCCAAGCATCACTAATGTAGCCAATGCCAAAACGTTTAACTATTTCTCCGCTTAAGCCGCGACCTTTTAAATAATTAATCGCGGTTTCTTTATCAATGGCCACTTTAAGTTGTTGTTGATAAAAGCGAGAAATACTGTCCATTAATTCATAGTCATCTTGCTTTTGTTGGTAAGCTTGTTGTTGTTTTAACTGCTGTGCGGGCGACTGGTTATTCTGCTCTCTCGGCACTTCCATATTATAATGGGAAGCAAGTTCTTCAATGGCGTCAGGGAACTCGAGTCGATCAAATTCCATTAAAAAAGAAATGGCATTTCCGTGTTCACCACAGCCGAAACAGTGATAGAACTGTTTGTCTTGACTGACACTGAACGAAGGTGATTTTTCTGTATGAAAAGGGCAACAAGCTTGGTAGTTTTTACCTGCTTTTTTTAATGGCACACGAGAATCAATTAATTCTACGATATCAGCACGGGCTAATAAGTCGTCGATAAATTGTCTGGGGATCATGCCTGCCATGTATATAAAAAGCCTATATGAAAAGGGTAGTAGTGACTCAAAAAAAATTGAATGCTACCAAAAGCAACGATGCTACTTTAGCGTAAATATAAAAAAACCGCATCTATAAAGAAGCGGTTTTTATCGATAAAGTTCACATTGATTTTAACTATTTAAGGCCGCTCTTACTTGGCCGCTTACTGCGCCCATGTCTGCTTTACCTTGCATGGTTGGTTTTAATATTGCCATTACCTTTCCCATGTCAGCCATTGATGTCGCACCAGATTCAGTAATTGCATTTGAAATCAATTGTTGAATTTCGTCTTGGGTAAGAGGCTGCGGTAGAAACTCTTCTAGTGCAACCACTTCTGCTTGTTCATTTGCAGCCATGTCGTCTCGACCACCGTCAGTAAACATTTTGATAGATTCTTTGCGTTGTTTAACCATTTTGGTTAAAACAGCAATGATATTATCATCTGTTGGTTCGGTTTTGTGGTCAATTTCGGCAAGCTTGATAGCAGATAATGCCATGCGGATAACGCCAAGACGTAATTTGTCTTTCGCGCGCATGGCATTCTTCATTTCATCTTTGAGTTGTATGAGTAAGCTCATATTACTGGTGCAGTAAACTCAAATACTAACTAAGATAATTCTTAGTACATGCGAACGCGACGAGCGTTCTCACGAGAAACTTTTTTAGCAGCACGTTTAACAGCAGCTGCTTTTTTATGTTTACGTTCCCAAGTTGGCTTTTCATAACATTCGCGACGACGAACTTCTGAAAGGATACCTGCTTTTTCACATGAACGTTTAAAACGACGTAATGCTACGTCAAATGGTTCGTTTTCTCTTACTTTAATTACTGGCATGTACTGTTTTACCTTAGTTATGTATCTATATAAATCGGTGTCTGATTTCAGCCAACTGGCCTCATCTTCACCCACTCTATTAAAAATTGGTGCCGTATTCTAATGCCAAGGCATTGCGCTTGTAAAGCTATAAATGATTTTTATAGCTGGGGGATAGTTGAAAGATAACTGAAAGCTACTGGTGAAAAAAACCTTTAACAGGTAAAATCGTCGTCTTTAAATTAATAGCAGAATCTTTGGGCTAATAAATAATGCGTATTTTAGGAATTGAAACTTCTTGTGATGAAACGGGCATCGCTATTTATGATGATGAAAATGGCATATTAGCTCATCGTCTATATAGTCAAATTGCTGTTCATGCTGATTATGGTGGAGTTGTGCCGGAATTAGCATCTAGAGATCATGTTAGAAAAACAATTCCGCTCATAAAAGAAGTATTAGCTGATGCTAATTTAACGCCAAAAGATCTTGATGGTGTCGCGTATACCTCTGGCCCTGGTTTAGTGGGTGCATTATTAGTCGGTTGCTCAATTGGCAGAAGTTTAGCCTATGGTTGGAATTTACCTGCAGTGCCTGTACATCATATGGAAGGACACTTATTAGCACCGATGCTAGAAGATGATGTGCCTGATTTTCCCTTTGTTGCCTTATTAGTATCTGGCGGGCACACCATGTTAGTGCGTGTTGATGGCATAGGTAAATATGAATTATTGGGTGAATCTGTTGATGATGCTGCTGGTGAAGCCTTTGATAAAACAGCGAAACTTTTAGGTTTGGATTATCCAGGCGGCCCTGCATTATCAAAAATGGCAGAGAAAGGTGTTAAAGGTCGATTTAAATTTCCTCGTCCGATGACGGACAGACCTGGGCTAGATTTTAGCTTTAGCGGATTAAAAACTGCAACGGCGACTGCTATTCGTAAAGAGATTCAATTAAATACCGTTATGGATGAGCAAACACATGCTGATGTTGCTTATGCCTTTCAAGAAGCTGTTGTCGATACGCTTGCGATAAAATGTAGAAGAGCGTTAGAACAATGCCAACTTAAGCGGTTAGTAATAGCTGGTGGTGTAAGTGCTAATACAGCGTTAAGAGTTAAACTTAAACAGATTACGGAAAAAGTGGGAGGGAAGGTTTATTACCCACGCCCAGAATTTTGTACTGACAACGGAGCAATGATAGCGTTTGCTGGTATGCAGCGTTTAAAAGCCCAGCTTGATGAAGGTAATGAAACTGATTTAACGTTTAAAGCAACGCCTCGTTGGCCTTTAGATACTTTAACGGCAGTGTAAAAATAGGAAGGGTTAGGAAATATCAGGAAAGACTCAATTTAATAAACAACTTAGTTTGTTACTTTATATTTTCAATTTATTGTTGATTTTAGGCTCTGTTCTTTTTAGTAAACGAATAATGTTGTCTTTGTGTCTAATGATAATAAGCACTGATAGCATCATTACCGGATAGGTATAAATAGGCTTTAGTAACCAAGTGTAAAAGGGCGCTAAGGTCACTGTGATAATAGCGGCTAAACTTGAAAAACGCGTAAACTTAAGTGTTGCTAGCCAAGTAAAAATTAATAACCCACCTAAATCCAAACCTATTGGTAGTAAAACACCAAAAGCAGTAGCAACAGCCTTACCGCCTTTGAAATTAAAAAATATGGGGTACATATGCCCTAAACAGGTTGCAAGCGCTATTATACCTAAATAAATGGGCTCAATTTTCAAAAAGTAAGCACCCCAAACAGGGATCGTTCCTTTTAATACATCAAATATTAATACGGCTATTGCTGCAGGCTTTCCACCAATACGATAAACATTGGTGGCACCAGGATTATTTGAACCCGTTGTTCGAGGATCAGGAAGGTTTAACAATTTGCATACTAAAACTGCACTTGAAATTGAACCTAATAAATAGGCAACAATAGTCAATGCAAATGTAAGCAATAGCATGTAAAAGTCCTTTCCTTGATAATTAAATAGAATGTTTCAGTATTGTATAACTTAGTTCACTAGTTTTTCTACTCTTAGGCAGGTAAACTCGCCACTTATTTTGTAATATACCATTAATATTATATAAGTGGTTGACCTCAACAAAAAGAACTCCACTAATAATTCGATAAAAGAGTAGCGCTAAATGGATAAAGTATTTATTCAAGGGTTAAATATTCAAACCACTATTGGCTTTTTTGCTTGGGAAAAAGAAATTAAGCAAACTTTAGTTATTGATCTTGCAATGGGATGGAATACCCAACTAGCTGCTGAAAACGATGAGCTTGATAAAACTTTAGATTACGCGGATATATCAGTAAAAATAGCATTATTTGCCAATGAAAATCCTGTCGATTTATTAGAAACTTTAGCTGAGCGTTTAGCAAAGTATTTAATGAATACTTATCATATTCCTTGGCTTAAATTGAGTATTGGCAAACCAGGTGCGGTACATAATGCTCAAACAGTAGGTGTTGAAATTGAACGAGGCCAGCAGCTGTAATGGTGCAAGTATATTTATCGATTGGTAGCAATATCGATCGAGAAAGTAATTTAAGATCAGGTTTAACGGCATTAGCTGAGTTATTTGATGATTTAACGTTATCTTCTTTATTTGAAAGTGAAGCGGTTGGCTTTGATGGCTCGCCTTTTTACAATATGGTAGTTGGTTTTCAAACCACTCAAAATATTGAACAACTCAGTAAAACGTTGCGTGAAATTGAATTTAAATTTGGCAGAGAATTAAATGCTAAAAAGTTTAGTCCAAGAACCTTAGATTTAGATATTTTACTATATGGCGATCTTATTCAAACTGAACCAGTGCAACTTCCTCGCGATGAAATTACTTTCAATGCTTTTGTTTTATGGCCATTAGCTGAAATAGCGCCACAGCAAGTACATCCAGTTTTGAAAAAAACGTACCAATCTTTATGGCAAAGTTATGATAAAGAAACACAACATTTACAAATAATTCCGTTTAATTGGCAAGGATAATCAGCTAAATATGAGCACTTTAGAAGTATTTTTATTAGCCTTAATTCAAGGTTTAACCGAGTTTTTACCGATTTCGAGCTCTGCGCATTTAATATTACCGTCAGCGGTATTGGGCTGGGAAGATCAAGGGCAATCACTAGATGTTGCCTTGCATGTAGGCACTCTATTAGCTGTGGTGCTTTATTTTCGAAAAGAAGTAGGTGCTATGGCTGTCGCTTGGTTTGGAACGTTTGGTATAGGCCCTGAAAAGAACAGTAATAGTTTTGATGGAAAGCTGGCATGGTGGATATTGTTAGCATCGATTCCACTAGGTTTAGCGGGTTTCTTAGGTGCCGGCTTTATTGAAGAACATTTGCGCAGTGCGGCGGTAATAGCGGTTACTACCATCGGCTTTGGTTTGTTACTTGGTTTTGCAGATATCAAAGCCAAAGAAAACGTTAAGGTAGAAGAACTTGGGCTTAAAGGCGCTTTAATTATTGGCTTGTCACAAGCTTTAGCGTTAATTCCAGGCACATCGCGTTCTGGTATCACTATGACTCTAGGCATGATGCTTGGCTTGAGTAAAGATAACGCTGCACGCTTTTCATTCTTATTATCTATTCCTGGTATTATTATGCCAGGTGGTTATTTAACTTATAAGTTGGTTTCTTCTGCAGAAACAGTTGATTGGCAAGTTTTAGGGTTAGGTAGCGTATTAGCTTTTTTTAGTGCTTATGCTTGTATTCATTATTTTCTAATTTTGGTCAATAAAATAGGCATGATGCCATTTGTTATTTATCGATTAGTGCTGGGCTTTGGTCTTGTTTGGTTTTTAATGAGTTAACGACAATAGCCAAATTATTCTTTATAAAACGCGCTTTATGGCGCGTTTTTATGTTCAGGATGAAAGGTATAACGCAATCACATGGACGTGAAAGAGCGTATATGTTCATGATGAATATCTCCCCTTCGATAATTGTTCTCGATTACACTTTACGTAAACGTTAAATAGTTAGTGAGAATTCTCCAATCTTTGTTTACTATATATGCATTGAAAAATACTTTATTAATATGAGTAAACGTTATGAATCTCTCGCTAACTGAAGAACAAACAATGATCCAAGACATGGCTCGTAAGTTTGCTGAAACTGAATTATCGCCTGTTGCTGCTGAGCTTGATGAAACACAAAATCAAACTCTCTTTCTAGCAAATTTAGCTAAGTTAACTGAGTTGGGTTTTATGGGACTCAATATTAAAGCTGAATATGGTGGTGTTGAAGCAGGTACAGTGGCATTTAGTTTAGCAATTACTGAAATTGCTCGTGCATGTGCCTCTACTGCGGTAACAACTTCAGTCACCAATATGGTTGCTGAGGTAATACAAGCCATTGGTAGTGAAGAACATAAACAAACATATTTACCTAAATTGTGTAGTGGTGAATATCAAGCAGGTGCATTTTGTTTAACTGAAAGCGGCGCTGGCTCAGATCCTGCTGGTATGAAAACGACGGCTGAATTAGACGGCGACGAATACATTCTAAACGGAAATAAACTTTATATTACCAGCGCAAGTTTTGCTGGCATTTATGTCGTTTGGGCGGTGACAGATACAAGCGCTCCTAAAGGTAAAGGAATTTCGTGTTTTTTAGTGGAAGCCAATACACCGGGTATTACTGTTAGCAAAGCTGAAGAAAAAATGGGACAGAAGGCATCTCCTACAAATGAAGTAAGCTTTACGAATTGCCGTATCCCTAAGAGCGCTATGATGGGCGGAGAAAATAAAGGCTTTGCTGTTGCTGTTGGTGAACTAGCCGGTGGCCGCATTGGTATAGGTTCGTTAGCGTTAGGTATTGGTTTAGCGGCAATGGATTATGCACGAGATTATCTTACCGAACGAAAACAGTTTAATCAGCCTTTGGCTAACTTTCAGGGTTTACAATGGAAATTAGCTGATCGTTATACTGAGCTTGAAGCGGCAAGGCTTTTAATAATGCAAGCAGCCTATATAAAAGAACAAGGCCTTCCATTTGGAAAAGAAGCTTCAATGGCTAAATTATTTGCGGCAGAAAAAGCAAATATTGCTTGCTACGATGCATTGCAAATGATGGGAGGTGCTGGGTATATAAAGGAATATCCACTTGAACGCTTCGCCAGAGATGTACGTGTTACCTCAATTTATGAAGGTACGAGTGAAATTCAAAAGGTGATTATATCTCGCGCGTTACTTAAAGAAGTTTCTTAAAATATCTTTAAAACATTACAGTAGCTAATATTGTTGTAAAAAAGCTTAAAAGGATCAGGTTCGAATATCATTAGTATTTTCTAAAGTTGATATTGAATCTTTTCCTTGTGCTTTAGCTTGATACATAGCGCTATCGGCTAAGATAAACCATTCATCAGCAGAATCTTTAGCGTGCAATTCTGCAATACCAATACTACAAGTAACATTGGGCAAAGCATCATTGTTAATTTCACTTAATGCTTTTTGAAAACGTTTTGCTAATAACACTGCTTCGTCTATATCAGTTTCAGGGCATAACAATACAAACTCTTCTCCGCCCCATCGAGCAACAATATCAGAATTTCTTGCGCACTGAATCAAAACCGCCGATAGGCCTTTAAGAATATCATCGCCTAGCTTATGTCCATGTTTATCGTTTACTTGTTTAAAGTCATCTATATCTATCATGATAAGGCATGAGTGAGTATTGTAGCGATTTTTCAACTTTATTTGCTGGTTTATCATCTCAGCTAAATGCGCTCTGTTATACAACTTGGTGAGTGGATCTCGAATAGCGAGTTCAGCAAGTTGTTTATTTTTAGCATCTAATTGAGTATGTAATTTTTTTAGAGCACTATTTTTAATGGCTAGTGTTTGATTGAAGCGTATAGAGCGTGAATAGCCGATGTATAAAATAATAAAAAGCGTCGTAAAAAAAAGAGCTAAACCAAGAACTAGCGTGTAATCCGTTTTATGAACAAAATTCATCGCTTTAAAATAGGCAAAAACTTTATGATGATCTTGTTCAGTAAGTTCACTTATCGCTTGATTTAATTGCGGAAGTAAATGGGCTGAATTTTTATTTATGCCTATACGTAAATCATCTTCTAATTCCGCAATACCAACAATTCTTAAATTTGATAATGACCGCTCTTGAATAATTTTATTGGCACTATGATAAGAGCCGAAAAAATAATCTAGCTCTTTAGCTTCAACTTTCTGTAATCCTTCATGTTCATTTTTGACAGTAATGACATTCATCTCAGGATAGGTTTTCACTAAATAATGGTGCATTCTATAGCCAAAAACAACGGCAACACTTTGCTTAGTAATGCTTGCTAAATTGCCAACCATAGTTTGATCGTAATGACCGTAGAGAGCATTGGGAGCTCGAAAGTAGACATCAGAGAATATTAAAAATTTGTCTCTTTCGGGGGAGCGGTTGAGCATTGGTACTATTTGGCATTTGCCTGTTTTGGTAAACTGTAAAGTTTGATTCCAGTCAATTGTAGGAACTAGGTTAAAAGAAAGTGAAGATTTTTGGCTAATGATATCTAAATACTCTTTAGAAATACCTTCATGTTGATTATTGATAATAGACTCATAAGGCGCCCATGAAGGGTCAACACAATAACTAATTTGAGTGACAGCTGAACTTTGAGCCCAAGCATTGCTTCCCCAAAGTATGAATATTGTAATAAGTAGGTGAATGGTAATTTTATTCAAACATAACCTTTATTTTTTATTTACTCGTTATAGGCAAGAAGAATGTTTATTCCTATTAACTACACTATAAGACTGTTTTCGCTAAAATAAAACTCGGTTAGCCCACCTTGTTAAATATTTTACTGCCCCCAAATCTATCGCTATAGAAAATATTATTATGACTAGGTCGAATATGAATGTTGCGATGACAGTAGAAAATTTTCAAAAGATTATTGTTGAAGATTCAAAAGAAAAGTTAGTGCTGGTGGATTTTTGGGCTGATCAAGTCCCTGAAAGTGTTGAATTAAGAGATAAGCTTGCTACCGCGCTTAATTCATTTGAAGCTCATATTTTATTAGCAACTGTTGATTGTCAAACAGAACAACAAATCGCTCAACAATTTGGTATCCAAGGTTTACCTACTGCTGTCTTAGTTCAAGATGGTCAACCTATTGATGGACTATCTGGGCCACAAACTGATGAAACGATTAAAGAATTTTTAGATAAACATTTACCCAAAGAAGAAGAATTATTATTAGCTCAAGCGCGTGAATTAATTGCGCTTAACCATATTAATCAAGCATTCACTGTTATTTCTCAGGCACATCAAATAAATAGTGAACGTGCTGATATTAAAATGGTTTTGGCGGATGTTTACATTCAAACCGGTAAAATTAGTGAAGCAGAATCATTGTTATCGACGGTATTAATGGTTGATCAAAACAGTGAATATAAAGCGGTAATGGCAAAGCTCGAATTAGCGAGTCAAGCGGCAGATTCTCCTGAAATTCAAGCGTTGGAAAGTGAATTAGAAAAAACACCTGATAATGTTGAATTACAACAAAAGTTAGCGGCGCAATATAGCCAAGTTAATCGACATGAAGAAGCGCTAACACTTTTGTTTAGGTTGGTTCAGAATGATGGCAGTGACGCAGAAAGTAAGCAATTATTATTGGATATTCTAAAGGCATTGCCAGATGGCGACCCGTTAGCGACCAAGTTTCGTAGAAAGTTATACACATTAATGTATTAGCTTGTGAAAAAAATTAGCTATTGAGTAAATAGATTACTCAATAGCTAACCGTTTAAATGTAAACCTTAGTCGTTCAAGCTAAACATTCTCTAAACATTAGCTAAACATTATATTGTCGGTGCTTCGTGATCACGACGATAAACACCATAAGCAAAAATTAATAACAATAAACCAGCAATAATCAAATAATCTGATTCAATTTCCGTTTCTTCAACCTCAGTTTTTTGCTGTTCAAGCTGTTGTCCTTGCACATATTCTGCTTGATCACTTGTTTGAGCTTGTGCGGCATCTTGTGCAGCCATATCCATACTAGGTAAAGGGGCTAAACCAAAACCAGCAGCCTGATTATTAACATACTCATTAAATTTTTCGTTTTGCGTGGTTAAGTCATAGTTTTTAACCAGTTCTAGATAGGTTTCCACCATTTTTTTCATGGTTGCTTCATCAGTTTGCCAATAATCTTTACGCTCAGCTTCAACCATACGTTCAATCATTTGCGCTAATGCGGCAGGATTAGCTTGTTCAAAGAATTCTTGCATATCCATGTCATAAGCGTCATTAACATAGACTTCAAAAAATTGTTGCCATTGATCATCACGAACGTATTCTGGCGTCATTACTGTCCAACCCCAAAAATTGTTTAATCTGTCAAGAATGGCTGTTGAACCGGCATAACCGCTTTCTTGCATTTTTTTAATCCAACGAGGATGAAAATATCGGCTGCGTAATTCTTTATTGAGAAATTGATCCATATTTTCAGATTTTACTGCATCTTTACGGCGTAAATTTGCGACATACATTTCAGGTGTTTTACCGTCAATATTACGAACGGCTAAACCAATGCCACCAAAATATTGAAAAGGGTCATCGTTGGTCATTAAGGCATAAAGGTTCGATGAACGCGAAAATACCACAGCTTCAGTACCACTGAGCATTTTCGAGTACATATCGACGTCATCAATTTTATCGCTCCAACGATCTTCATCTTTACCGTAAAAATAGCCCATACGTTTAGTGTAAAGTTCGCTTAATTTACTATCAGAATCCCATGTGTCAGAGGCTAAACTAGCACCGGCTAACCCTGTACCATAATTGCCTGATTCATTTGAGAAAATACGAACACTAGATAAGTAGTCTGCTTCTTTTTCATCTTTACCTTGTTCGATTAATTCTTGCTTGAAAGCGACCGAATGACGATAAACAAAATTATTGTCTTCTTTTAATTTCGCCACTTTATCAATAGCATCAGCTAGCCAAAGCATGACATTAGGAAAAGCATCTCGATATAACCCTGTGGCTGAAACCACCACATCAACACGCGGGCGTTTTAATTCACTATAAGGAATAATGGCTATTTCTTTGAATCGGCCTTGTTTATCCCATACGGGTTTTACCCCCATTGCATGGAGAATTTGAGCTTCTAGTGCGCCTTGGTGACGCATAGTTTCAAGTGACCAAAGTGAAAAGGCCAATTTCTTGGGATACTTGCCATGTTTGGTAAAGTAGTCTGCCAGTGTTTGATCCATGACTTTAACACCAGCAACGTACGCTTCTTGTGAAGGAACTTTCGACGGATTAAAGCCGATAAGGTTTTTACCGGTAGGAATAGCATCTGGATTACGAATAGGATCATTACCATTGCCTGGTGCGATATATTTAGCGTCAAGGGCATCAATAAGTGCGCTTAATTCACCCATCGCATTAAAATTCTGCCAGTATTTTTCAGCTAAAGGATATTCTAGGGCTAAAGCTTCAGGGATATCAATTTGTTCGCCATCAACTATTTCTTCACCACCAATTAAGGTACGTTTTAATAATTGAAAGCCTGTTAACGCATACAAGTGAGTAACGCCTTGTTCATCAAAACTTTCTTCTTCTGGTACTGTCCAACCAAGTTGTTGCTCTAATTCTCCTGCGGCTTGCACAAAATCTTCACCTAACATTTGCAACATGGTTGAAAGAATGTGATTTTCTTTTGGTGTTAAACCGAAAGTATGAACACCCAGTGGCTGACTCATTTGTGACATTTCAACAAGATAATCTTGCACTATCGCTAAATCGCCAGCAAGTGTTGGAGACTCATCACTCAGTGCTAATTCAAGATCTGCAAGAATATTCATTTCAGTTGAAATGCTGATAATACGCGTTAAGGTTTCGGCTTGAGTAGAACCTTCATCGAGCAAAAAGTAGTTATTGATTAATTCGTTCAATTCAGATATTTCGCGATATAAGCCTGCTTTTGCAAAACCTGGTGTTAAATGACTGATCATAGTGGCACGGCCGCGACGCTTTGCCTGCATGGCTTCACCAACATTATCAATAATATACGGATAAAATACCGGAATATTGCCAATGGCTAAATTCGGCGCATCAAATACAGATAAACCACGTTCTTTACCTGTTAACCATTCTTGTGAACCATGCGTGCCTAAATGAATAAAAGCATCGGCGCCAAAGGTTTCACGCGCATATAAGTAAAACGCTAAATACGCATGATTAATCGGTGTTTTAGTGCTGTGATAAAGCGAGGCATGTTCTTCGGCATTATCGCTACGCATGCCTTGTGGTAAAACAATCATATTGCCCACTTGCATACGAGGAATGACCATTTTCTTTTCGCCATTATGTTCACGCACTAAACCATTATTTTCAGGCTTGCCCCAACGATCGATAATAGGTTGGCGAGCATGCTCTGGTAGTTGATTAAACCAATCTAAATATGTACTTAGCGGTAAGTAATCTGCTAAACCTTTACTCACTAATGATTCAACATCTTCGTTGCGATAAAAAGGTCGTAATAATGCGCCTGCTCCTTCAATAAAAAACTTATCTTCTTGCGGGGTAATATCATAGCCTTGCGCTTTGAGTTCCGTAGAAATTTGTACTAATGAATTAGGGACATCTAAAAATGCAGCGCCAATGTTTTTTTCACCGGGAGGATAATTCCAGATAAAAGTCGCGATTTTTTTATCACTATTTCTCATTTTTGCGAGTTTGCCGTGATTATATGCGCGGTCAACTAACGCTGAGAGTTGGTCGGTTAAAATGACTCGATCATTGTTTTCTTTGGCGGTAATAATAACAG
>JAQWHO010000320.1 GCA_029249355.1 Thalassotalea sp. | reverse complement strand
CGGCCAACGTTCCTTTAAGTGCGGTAGAATTTCTTTGCGTAAAAAATTGCGATCAAAACGAGTATCACTGTTTGATTCATCTTCAATCCACTCAAGTTGATGCTCTTTAGCGTATTGAACAATATTTTCTCTAGATATATTCAGTAATGGCCTAAGTAATTTTTGCTTTTTACCACCAAATTCAGACTCACTTGCCATCGCGGAAAGTCCTTTTAATCCAGAGCCTCTTTTTAATGAAAGTAAAAAAGTTTCCACTTGATCATCTTGATGATGCCCAGTCAAAATGAGGGCATTACTTGGGCTGATATTTTCTAAGGCTTGGTAGCGTTTATCACGAGCTTGAGCTTCTAAACTTGTGCGAGGCTTATCAATAATTTCAACAGTGATCGTTTCAAAATGAATATTTAATTGTTCGCATTGCTGCTGGGTAAAGCTTTGCCACTCTTTAGAACGTGCACTCAAACCATGATTTACATGAACGGCCATAACATCTTGTTCAATACAGCTTTGGCGCTTAAGCTCTGTAACAGCGTGCAATAATACTTGAGAGTCAACACCACCACTATAGGCAATAACCAAAGGTGCCTGAGGGTAATGTTTAAGAAAAGAGTGAAGTGTTTTTAAAATCATAATATTGTAGGTCAAGAATTCATTCAACAAGCATTAAGCCGACAAGCGTTAGGTTGTCGAACAACTGCTTGACCTACATATAAACGGTCAAGTTTAAAAAGATTAACAATAACCAAAAGACATTAAACGATCATAACGTTTTTCAATTAACTCTTCTTTTGATAAACCTTCTAAGTCTGATAAATCTTTTTTAAGCGCTTGTTTTAAGAAAGCCGCCATTTCGTCCATATCACGATGAGCGCCGCCTAATGGTTCTTCAACAATACTGTCAATGAGGTCTAATTCTTTAATGCGCTTAGCAGTAATCCCCATAGCTTCAGCAGCCGTTGATGCTTTTTCAGCTGTTTTCCATAAAATTGACGCACAACCTTCAGGAGAAATGACTGAATAAGTAGAGTATTGCAACATGTTAACTCTATCACCAACACCTATCGCTAAAGCGCCACCAGAGCCACCTTCACCAATAACGGTACAAATAATAGGAACATTTAATCGCGCCATCACTTTTAAGTTGGTGGCAATAGCTTCACTTTGGCCACGCTCTTCGGCACCAATACCTGGGTAAGCGCCTGGGGTATCAATAAAGGTGATGATCGGCATATTAAAACGCTCCGCCATTTCCATTAAACGTAAGGCTTTACGATAACCTTCAGGACGAGGCATCCCAAAGTTACGTTTTACTTTCTCAGCCGTTGAACGGCCTTTTTGATGACCAATAACCATCACTGGCTTACCATCTAATAAAGCGGTTCCACCAATAATGGCATTATCGTTAGCATAAGCACGATCGCCACATAATTCATCAAAGTCTGTAAATATTCTTGGTAAATAATCAAGGGTATATGGACGTTGGGGATGACGAGCAACACGAGCCGTTTGCCAAGGATCTAAATTGGCAAATATTTTTTGAGTTTGAATTTTATTTTTTTCTCGTAATTGCGTAATTTGCTCTTCAAGATCAAGATTTAACTCTTGCCCATTATTCACTAATTGCAATTCTTCAATTTTTGCTTCAAGTTCCGCGATTGGCTGCTCAAAGTCTAAAAAATTTAATGACATATGTTTTACTTACCTATGTTCAGTTGTCGTTCTAATAGTTCAGTTGTACTAATATGATTCTATTGTACTAATATTTTACTCTAACAATGCTTGGTTTACTTTCAACTAAGCACTACCTATTTAAATTGTAAGGCTGTTTTATCTTCACCCAGTAAGATATTTAATTGATGCAACAAAGCATCTGCTGGGGTAACTCGCCATTGTACGCCCAATTCTAGCATAGCTTGTGCTTCATCTCTTTGATAAAAAACACGTACCGGGCAAGTACCATCTTTATAGGGCGTGAGCACTTGCGTAAATTCTTCTATAAATTTATCAGAAATAGCATTACGATCAACGTGTAAATCTAATGATGTGACGTAATTTTCACGTGCATCAGCAATCGTCATGATATCTCGGCCGGTCATTGTAAGGCCTCCGGAGTAATCATCAAAGCTGACCTGTCCGCTACAGACCAAAATAGCATCAGTTACAAGTAAATCGGCAAAAGTATCATAGTCATCTGGGAATAATCTTACATCCATGCGCGCACTTTTATCGTCAAGTGTCACTAACGCCCACCTTCGACCACGCTTATTCACTAAAACCCTAACACCTATGACTAAACCTACCGCCGTAGCCGTTCTATCTTTTCCTGACGGTTGCATGCCAACAAGCCGCGCTGAAGCATATTTTTTAATTTCGCTTAAATAACGGTTAATAGGATGACCTGTTAGATATAACCCTAGCGTTTCTTTTTCACCATCAAGCCAAACCTCTTCTTGCCACATCGGCACATCTTTAAACGCTTGGCGAGTGTCTTCTGGTTCTTCATTAATTAAACCAAATAAATCATCTTGCCCTAAAGACTGTGCTTTAGCATGTTGCTCTGCAGCTTTAATAGCATCAGGTAACGTTTCAAATAATGCCGCACGATGAGGACCTTCTTTACCATTGGAGTTAGTTTTAGGACCAAGCGCATCCATAGCGCCTGACTTGATTAGTCTTTCTAAAACACGTTTGTTTGTTTTCTTTAAATCAAGTCGCGCACAAAAATCAAATAAATCGACAAAACTACCGCCCTCTTCTCGAGCCGCAATAATCGCTTCGATAGGACCTTCACCCACACCTTTTACGGCACCAATACCATAAACAATTTGATTATCTTCATTGACGGTAAATTTATATTGACCGCTGTTTACATCTGGAGGTAGTAAATCTATCTCCATATTTTTACATTCATCAACTAAGGTGACAATTTTATCGGTGTTATCCATATCAGCAGACATAACCGCAGCCATAAATGGTGCCGGAAAATGCGCTTTCATCCATAACGTTTGATAAGACACTAAAGCATAAGCTGCCGAGTGTGATTTGTTGAAACCATAACCAGCAAATTTTTCAACTAAATCGAAAATCTTCATGGCAAGTTCGCCATCGACACCTCGATTTATGGCGCCTTGCTCAAAACCTGCACGTTGTTTTGCCATTTCTTCAGGTTTTTTCTTACCCATTGCACGACGTAACATGTCGGCGCTGCCCAGCGTATAGCCAGCAAGTACTTGAGCAATTTGCATGACTTGCTCTTGATAGAGAATGATCCCGTAGGTCGGTTCCAGTATTGGTTTTAAATCTTCATGTTGCCAAGTAGCATCAGGATAACTCACTTCCTCACGCCCATGCTTACGTTCAATAAAGTTATCAACCATGCCTGATTGCAAAGGGCCTGGACGAAACAATGCCACTAACGCGATAATATCTTCAAAACAATCAGGCTTTAATTTATCAATTAGTGACTTCATGCCACTTGATTCAAGCTGAAATACCGCTGTCGTTTCTGAGCGCAAAAGCATCGCAAAAGATTTTTTATCATCAAGAGGAATTGATGGAATATCAATGCGCTCTTTTCCTGCTTTAATTAACTTTTCATCGGCCATTTCAACGGCCCATTGCAAAATAGTTAACGTTCTTAAACCTAAGAAATCAAACTTAACTAAACCGGCATCTTCAACATCATTTTTATCAAATTGTGTAACCGGATTTTTACCTTCGTCATCACAATAAATTGGCGCAAAATCGGTAATTGTTGTCGGTGAAATAACCACACCACCAGCATGTTTACCAGCATTACGTGTTGTGCCTTCCAAAATACGGCACATATCTATAAGGTCTTTAACTTCGCTATCTTGCGCATAGGCTTCAGGAAGTTTTGGCTCTTCTTCAAATGCTTTTGCTAATGTCATTCCTGGTGTTGGCGGCACAAGTTTTGAAATACGATCAACAAAGCCATAAGGGTGACCCAGTACACGACCAACATCACGAATTACCGCTTTTGCCGCCATAGTACCAAAGGTGATGATTTGTGACACCGCATCACGACCATAAAGTTCCGCTGTATGATCAATAACTTCATCACGCCTATCCATACAAAAATCGACATCAAAATCAGGCATGGAGACCCGTTCTGGGTTGAGAAATCGTTCAAATAGCAAATCATATTCGAGAGGATCTAGATCGGTGATTTTTTGTGCGTAAGCGACTAAAGATCCGGCCCCTGAACCACGTCCAGGACCAACAGGAATATTATTGTCTTTACTCCACTGGATAAATTCCATAACAATTAAGAAATAACCAGGAAAACCCATATTATTAATTACGTCGAGTTCTATTTTTAATCGCTCATCATAAGGTTTTCTTTTTTCAGCAAAGTCAGGCGCATCTTTATCGAATAAAAACTCAAGTCGCTCTTGTAGTCCTTCTTCAGAAACTTTAACTAAGAAGTCTTCAATCGATAAGCCTTCTGTTGGAAAGTCGGGTAAAACATACTCGCCTAACGTGACGGTAACGTTACAACGTTTAGCTATTTCAATGGTGTTTTCAATCGCTTCAGGAATATCTTGAAATTGCTCAATCATTTCTGCTTCTGAGCGAAGATATTGTTCTGAGCTATATTTTTTTGGACGACGTTTATCGTCTAGTGTATAGCCATCATGTATGGCGACTCTTATCTCATGTGCATCAAATAAATCAGGAGACAGAAAAACAACTTCATTAGTTGCAACAACAGGCAGCTGTTTATTTTGGGCTAACTCAACGGCCAAATGAAGATAGTTTTCTTCATTTTCTCGACCGGTTCTAATTAATTCTAGAAAGAAGTTATTTGGAAAATATTGCTGATAAAATGACACCATAACGTCAACAAGGGCGTGATTACCTTTGAGTAGAGCAAGACCAATATCGCCTTCTCTACCACCGGATAATAAAAGCAAACCTTCCGCGTATTCGACAAGCCAATTTTTATCGATAACGGCTTTGCCTTGAATATGACCGCGTAAGTATGCTTTTGACATTAATTCGGTCAGATTTTTATAACCTTTATTATTGGTCGCAATAACAACTAAACGTGATAACTCATCTTCGAGCTCATCGCTTTTCACCCAAAAATCACTACCAATAATAGGTTTTAATCCGGCACCATGTGCTGCATGATAATATTTAACTAAACCACATAGATTAGTTTGATCGGTCAATGCCATAGCTGGCATTTTAAGATCAGCCGCTTTAGTAATAAGGGGCTTAACTTTATTTAAGCCATCAGACATTGAAAAATCACTATGCACACGTAAGTGAACAAACTTAGGAGCTTGAACGATTATTGCTTCTTCGGAGGCTATCGATTGATTATCTAATTCGGGCATTTTATGTTTCTACGGCGCTATATTCTTATTAGGTATTGTTAGCGATAACGGCAGCTACTGGTTTAAAACTTTTTCGATAACAGTCTAACACACCAAATTCAATTATCTTCTCTAAATGAACTTTGGTTGGATATCCTTTGTGTTTAGCAAAACCATACAGAGGATAAAGCTTGTCGAGCTCAATCATTTCATCATCACGCGCCACTTTAGCGATGATAGAAGCAGCACTAATTTCTGCCACTCTAGCATCACCTTTTACGACAGATTGACTGGTGATTTGTCCATTTTCATGATGAAAACTTGGCGAACGATTGCCATCAACCAAAACATAATCAGGTTCAATATTTAGGCCTTGAACAGCACGTTGCATTGCCAGCATAGTGGCATGTAAAATATTTAAGGTATCAATTTCTTCTGGAGTCGCTCGAGCAATTGACCAAGCCAGTGCTTTTTCTTTAATTTCTTTTGATAATATTAGACGTTTTTTCTCAGAAAGCTTTTTTGAATCCATCAAACCTTCAATTGGGTTTTCAGGATCAAGGATCACAGCTGCGGTAACTACATCACCCACTAAAGGTCCACGACCGACTTCGTCAACACCTGCAATACAATAGGCGATAGGATATTCAAAAGGAGCAAAATCTACTTTTACTTTAGTCATTCACTTTCGGCTCTATGTCTTCGGTTGTAAATTGTGGTGCAGCAATGGTAAAACTCTGATCTAATAACGTAACAACAGCATCTGCCGCTTTTTCACTGGCATTTTGTTTTAAGCTTTGATGAATATTGATAAATGCTTGATTGAGGTCAGATTGATCATCATATAGCCTATTTTTTACTAAGGGTAAAATTTTCTCAACGCAGACATCATCTTGCAATAATTCAGGGACGAGTTCTTTATCTGCTAATAAATTAGGTAAAGAAAACCATTTTAATTTCACCATCAACTTGGCAATAATGTAGGTTACAAAGTTAAACTTATAACAGATAATCATTGGGCGCTTTATCAAAGCCGCTTCTAAAGTAACAGTGCCTGAGGCTGTTAATAAACAATCACTTGCCGCCATAACTTGTTGAGTTTTATTAATAATAACCCTAACTGGCAATTCAGGTGCAAATTCAAGTTTTAATTGATTAAACTGTGCAGCTCTTTTTTCACTGATCATCGGCGCAACAAACGTAATTGATTTATCTTCTAAAAAAAGTGTTTCTGCTGTTTGTAAAAAAGGTTCTACTAAACGAGATAACTCACCGCCACGACTACCAGGCATAAGTGCGAGCACTTTACTTTCTTGTGGTAACTCAAGTTCATTTCTCGCAGAGATCTTATCTGATTCTAATGGAATATCATCAGCAAGCGGATGACCAACAAAGCTACAAGGAACATGATGCGTATCGTAAAAAGATTTTTCAAAAGGTAAAAGTGAAAGCACCATGTTTGTGGCTTTTTCTATTTTGAATATGCGTTTTTGACGCCAAGCCCAAACACTTGGACTGACATAATGAACTGTTTTGATTCCTTGTTCTTTTACTTGAAGTTCGAGGCGTAAATTAAAATCTGGTGCATCAATACCAATAAATACA
>JAQWHO010000319.1 GCA_029249355.1 Thalassotalea sp. | reverse complement strand
GTTTACCAAGTTAGATTGGGAAATCAGTGAAAATCACTCGATTAGTGCGATGGCTTTTGATAATGGCGCTACCTATACATCAAACGCATGGCGCAAAGATTCCGATGGAAATTTCAATAAATCAGATGAGCCGGGTGAAACATTGGGTAAAGATGGTGGACTTGTTTGGAATATTCAATATACCGGATATTTAACCGATGACTTTACCATGTCGGCAATGTACGGCAGGGTTGAAAATACAACCGGTATACCTTCAGGCACACCTGAATTGTCGAGAATTTGGGATAATCGCGATGGTTTTTGGGTGCCACTTGGAGACTGGGTTGGCAGTGGTGACAGTTCTACAGAAGATGTTCGTAAAGTTTATCGTGTCGATTTTGATTATGTGATGGGTGATCATACTATTCGTTTTGGTTTTGACCATGAAACGCTAGAGATTTCTGATTATTATGAACCGCATGGCGATGGTTGGTATGAATATTACCGTGCAGCTGAAGATGGTGCCGCAGGTTTACCTATTCTAGCCGGTGAAGAATACGCTGATTTACGCCTTTGGGGTAAAGCGAGTGAAACTGAAAATGAATCTAATGCCTTTTACGTAACAGACACGTGGGAAGTTAATGATCAGTTAGTACTTAACTTGGGCGTTCGTGCCAGTGAGTTTAGTAATACCACGGGCTCTGGTGATAAATATGTTGATTTGAAAGATCAAATAGCGCCACGTCTTGGTTTTACCTATGATCTTTTAGGCGACGGTTCAAGCAAGCTTTATGGTTCATATGGTCGTTATTTCCAACCTGTTTCTCCAAATACTAATGTTCGCATGGCGTCAGCAGCTTACGATATTCATCATATTTATCGATTGAATGGCGTTAATGCTGATGGAACTCCACAACTTGGAGAAGAATTGCGTACAGATATTGTTGCTGATGGTATTGTTCCTGACGCAGATCAATTGTTTAACAACCAAGCTGAATCAATGTATTCAGACGAAATTGTCATCGGTTATGAGCAACAAATAAATGATGATTGGGCAGCGGGTGTCCGTTTAGTTTCTCGTGAACTTAAACAGTCTATTGAAGATATATCGTTTAACTACGGGATGAACCAATGGATCAAAGAAAATTATGCTAATGATCCTAATTTAAATGACTACCTTGTTGGCGGTTGGTTTCCAACACTTACTAATCCTGGTCGTGACGTAACTATGTCTTATGATGTTGATGGCGATGGGATAAAAGAAACGGTTAACGTTAATGCCGATCTATTGGGTTTTCCCGATTCTAAACGTCAATATTATGCAGCAGAGTTTAATGTTTCAGGCTATGTAACGCCGGAATTTTTTATCGCTGCTTCATATACTTGGTCGCATAGTTACGGAAACACAGAAGGTTTAGTTCGTTCTGATAATGGGCAAGCCGATCCAGGTTGGACTACATCTTTTGATTATCCAGAGTTAATGGATAATGGTTACGGAAACTTACCTAATGACCGTCGTCATAATATCAAATCATACGGTATTTATAACGTCACCGAAGATTTTAGCGTTGGTTATAACTTTTGGGTTAAATCAGGAAAACCAAAAAGCGCTTTTGGTGTTCATCCAGAAAACGACGGTTACTGTGTAACAGCCATTTCTGTAGATGGCGTTTGTTATGGGCGTGATTGGTACGGCGCTGCCTCATTTTATAATGATGGCGTTGCTACTTCTCGCGGCAGTTTAGGTACTACTGAGTGGGTTTATAACTTAGATTTAAACTTAACTTATCGTGTTGATCTTGATGAAGCTGGACTATTAACCTTTAAAATGAATGTTTTTAACGTCTTTAACATGGACGGTATTGAGGGCGTTGATGAACAGTCTGAATTTGACAGTGGGACAAATAATCCAAGATTTGGCTATGCAGACGATTTTCAAAAACCCCGTTACGTGAAATTATCGATGCGCTATGATTTTTAAGCGAGATTATTTTACTTAGCCAAGGTTAAGTAGCCTACGTTACTTAACTTGCATTAATTCGCTTTTAATAATTAATCAAAGCCGCTGTTCTCCCCAGCGGCTTTTCTTTAATTGCTTTTTGATAACAAATCACTATGAAAACCATTAAATATCAATGGATTAAATGATGTGGTGTTTGATGTGTTATTTATTTTTAAAACTTTGTAATAAATATCTTTATGTTAAGACTAAGTGTGGGACATTTTAAAAGGAAGGATAAAATGAAAACAAATTGGAAAGTATTTACAACATTAAATAGGGCAGCAAAAAGCTTTGTTGCGCTAGGTTTAATATCTATTACCAGCAGTGCCGCAGCAAATGAGAACAATCTGACACTAGAAGATTGCCATGTTGAAGGTATAAAACAGCAAGTGCAATGTGGAAAATTAATTGTCCCAGAAAACTACGCACAACCCGATGGCGAAAAAATCACTATTAACTTTGCTGTTTTACCCGCGATAGATAAAAGTCAAAATAAAGAGCCAATCATGTTTCTTGCTGGTGGGCCAGGACAAGCAGCGGTTAGTTTAGCTGGTGGTTTATATAGAGCTTTTAATGAGGTAAGAAAGTCTCGCGATATCATTTTAGTTGATCAGCGTGGAACCGGCGAATCTCATCCATTACAATGCGATGAAAATATTGAACAAAATGTTTACAGCTCATTACCAGAAGATTTTACAGGTGAAGATGTTAAAGAATGTTTGGCCACACTTACCGGTGACTTAAGCCAATATAATTCTGAAAATGCGATTCGAGATTTTGATGCGGTACGGGCAGCACTTAACCATGAAAAAATTGCTATTTATGGTGGTTCATACGGTACTCGCGCCGGACTGGTTTATATGCGCTTATTTCCAGAATCATTAAGTAGCGTTATTTTAGATAGTGTTGGTCCTATTGAAGTCCCCATTGGTTTATTTGGTAAAAGTGCTGAGCGTTCTTTTTCAATGCTATTAGAAAACTGTAATAAAGAGCAAAGTTGCCAACAAGCTTACCCAGATTTAGAAAGTGAATTTAACCAAGTGGTTGCTCAGTTAGATGAAACGCCACTTTCGGTCAGCATTCCACATCCACGATTGGGCACTCAAACACCTTTAGTGATTAACAAAAGTAAGTTTATTTCTACTATCTTTATGCAGTTGTATAGCGTTGAAGGCCGTTCATTAGTACCGTTAATTATTCATCAAGCATCCTTAGGTAATTTTGCTCCCTTCGCTGGTTTAATGGCAATGAGTGATGGTGGAGTGTCTATGTTTGTAGGGTTAACATTTAATATTGTCTGCAATGAAGATATGCCAAAAGTAACGCCTGACATGATACTTGCTGACGCTGATAATAGCTTTAACGGTAATATTAGCTACAAAGCTTGGCAAACGGCTTGCCCACTATGGCCACAATATCGTCCGAGTGAAGATTTTTATAATCCAGTGACTGCAGATATTCCTACATTAATCATCTCAGGTGATCTTGATCCAGTTACACCGCCGAGTAATGCCGAATATTCCAATAAAACATTACCTAATAGCAAGCATATTATTATGAAAAACAGTAGCCACACACCTGGAATTTCAGCTTGTGCTATTAACGTGATAAATGAATTTTTAAATGAAAAAAATCCAAATGAATTGGATGAATCTTGTTTAGATGAAATTCCTGCTGAGTCATTTATGACTGGCTTAAACGGTGGGGTATAGGGAGATAATTATGATAGAAGTTAATAATTTACATAAAAGTTTTAAATCAAAAAAAGACACCGTCAAAGCTCTAGATGGCTTATCGTTTCAAGCGAAAGACGGTGAAATAACAGGAATATTAGGACCAAACGGGGCAGGAAAAACCACTTGTTTACGCACGCTTTATGGCTTGCTTTCGGCAGATGAAGGTTTTGCTACTATTGATGGTATTCATGTCACTAAAAATCCGCTTGCTGCTCGTGCACGCTTAGGTATTTTCCCTGATAAATTTGGTTTATATGAGCGATTAACTGCTTATGAACAAATTGACTATTTTGCGAGCCTACATGGCTTAACAGGAACAGCGAAAAAGCAAGCCATTGAAAACGTATTGACTGATTTAGACATGCGAGAATTAGCACATCGTAAAACTGCTGGTTTTTCTCAAGGTCAGCGTATGAAAGTCACTTTAGCCCAAGCACTTGTTCATCAACCACAAAATTTTGTTTTGGATGAACCAACACGTGGCTTAGATGTGATGAGTACTCGTGTGCTGAGAAACTACTTAAGTAAGTTTAAAGAAAAAGGTCATTGTATTTTGTTCTCATCACATGTCATGCAGGAAGTCGCTGCGTTATGTGATCGCGTCATTATTGTCGCCAATGGCAAATTAGCTGCGCAAGGAACCCCTCAAGAATTATGCGATTTAGCGGGTGAAACACAATTAGAAGAAGCCTTCGTTAAATTAATAGGTTCAGATGAAGGAGTTGCCGCATGATCCAGTTTAAAGCCTTACTACTTAAAGAATTAAAAGAAGCGTTTCGTGATAAACGCGCGTTAATGGTGGCATTGAGCATGGGGGTTTTATTACCAGTTATGATCATGGTGATGTCAAAAGTTATGATCAACGAAGCAGTTGATAACCCTGCTATTTATGTGAAGTTTTCCGGTGAAGAATATGCACCTAAACTCATCAAAGCGTTTAAAGATGAAAATATTCTTTCATTTAAAGACGTTCCAGAAGACGAGAAACGCAATTGGAACGAACGTAATATTGATTTTATTATTCCGGATACTTTTGCTCAAGACATGAGTGATGGTAAGCCTATTGAGATCATTTTACGTGCAGAGTATGGCGAAAAATCATTAGCGTCTCCGTTGCGTCGAATTAGAGATGTTGTGAGCGATTATTCACGCTCTATAGGCTTTAAACGCTTATTAGTTAGAGGGATTGATGTCAAACTGCTACAACCTGTGAACCTTCAAGAGCAAGACACTTCGTTGCCAACCAGCAATGCTTTGATGATTTCATTAGTTTTAGGTATGTACTTAATGATGGGCGCGTTTATGTCTGGCTTATCTATTTCAATTGACTCAAGTGCTGGTGAGCGTGAGCGTAATGTTTTAGAAATGCTGTTATGTCAGCCAGTTAGTACGGTGAAAATTGTTTTAGCTAAGCTTTTTTGCTCAAGTATTATTGCCATCATTTCTATTACGCTGATGCTAACGTTAACTTCTTTCTCAATGAATTTTGTTGATTTAGCTAAGATAGGCGCGACATTTAATATCGACATTATGACGACATTAACTTTGATGTTGTTATTAATACCTATCTGCTTTTTAGCGTCATCATTACAATTGTTTTTTGCTTTTCAAGCGAAAACATTTAAAGAAGCACAATCAACCGTCACTATGCTAATTATGTTGCCAAGCTTTGTGCCTATGGCAATGATGATGATGGATGATAAACCTGCTTGGACGGAATGGATGCCAATTTCTGGTCAATCTTTATTAATGGAAGATATTTTTAAAGGATTACCGGTTGATTGGATGGTGCTTTTAGTGACGAGTGGGGCAACACTTGCTTTGACGGCGGGTTTAGTTTTCACTTTAGCTAAAAAATTAACCTCAGAAAAAGTGGTAATGTCACTTAGCTAATCTTTTAGTTAAGTTTAATTGCATAGCTTTGTAAAATAATTGTTAATTATGAATAACTCGGTAGAATTAGTGTTACACCAAAAAGATCGTTTTAAAACGACAAAAACTAATGACGCGAGTTATTCATTGAATCAATCCTTTAAGCATGTAAAAAGCGAACAGGCAGCCAGCCAGCAAGTGAAAAGCCATCAAGAAACATTTACCGAGTGGATGACTGAGCATGAAAAGTTGCTTCGTCATATTATTACCGGTTTTGAAGCGAAACCTGCCATCCAAGATGAACTATTCCAAGAAGTAGCTTTAAATGTTTGGCGGGCATTACCCAAGTTTAGATATGATTCGGCAGTGAAAACATTTATTGCGCGTATTGCCCATAACGTTTTAGCTACGCATGTTGCAAAAGCGGTGAGAACGGTGAAAGCCGATCAAGACTTAAGCGATGTGTCTCAAGATGCTGAGCAAGATTTAAAGCAACCGACACCTTTTCAATCTCTAGACCAAAAACAACGACAACAGCGATTAGCGCAGGCTATTCGACAGTTAAAGCTCGATCAACAACAAGTGATCACGCTTGCTTTAGAAGGCATGAGTTATCAAGAAATTGCCGAAGTGCTATCAATTACCACAAATTTAGTGGGCGTTAGATTACAGCGCGCAAAACAAGCGTTAACGCAGTTATTGGAATCGTAATGAAAGATAATGAACCATTGTTAAACGAAGATAAAAAAACATCTAATACAGATGAGAATAACGTTATAGATACGTCTAATATTGATGAGCAATGGAATAGCTTAACTCAAGACTGGCAATCGCAACCTGTTGAAAAAACAGATATTCAAGCATTATTAAAACAAACTAAACGTAGAACGGCTTGGGCAAAAACGTGTTTGGGTTTAAATATCATTGCTACTGTAGGACTATTTATTTCATTCATTTATGGCATATTTAAAGGAGAATTTGGTACTCCTTGGAATATCTACCTTGGCGGTGGTGGTTTTATGTCACTGATCTTTGTTTATTATGAAGTTAAGATCCGCGCAAAAACGTGGAGTCAAATAAGCGATAGCCCGGATAAAGCCATTGAAAATGCATTAGCTGGCTGTGAATCGTCGATGAAATATATGGCGTTAACAAAATGGTCATGTTTACCTTTTGGCGTATTGGCGAATTGGTTTGTTTATTCTATCGGGCAACAAGGTGACAAACCTGTGTTAGGTGCTTTTATTTTCATCAATGTATTTATTGCTGTCATGTATTTAATTACTGAATTAATTCACCGAAAACGTAAAAGAGAATTTAAAAAGCTTACCGATAAGGTTTCAAATTTATAACGGAAATCATGCCTTTTAGTTAAATAAAATTCGAACCAACGGTGTCTTTGTTGTTTTTTATTTGTTGTTCTTTGGTTTTTAATTCGATATATTACCTTCAAGGCGAATTTGATCTCGTCATAGAAAACTTTTACCGCATATTTAACGATACTCACTGGAATAGCTCAGTACAAAATGAGCTAATTCTTGTGGGTTTTTACATGTACAAATGAGCCTCTTTAAGGCAAAATGTGCGGCATTAAAATTGAACTTAACAAGATAGCCTGTTGGTTTAGCTACTGGCTCATTACTTGAGGAAAAAATATGTTTACACGTGATATGAATATTGCTGATTTTGACCCTGAATTATATCAGGCAATGAGTAACGAAGTGGTTCGTCAAGAAGAACACATTGAGCTAATTGCTTCAGAAAATTACTGTAGCCCACGCGTTTTAGAAGCACAAGGTTCGCAGTTAACGAACAAATATGCTGAAGGTTATCCTGGAAAACGCTATTACGGCGGTTGTGAATATGTTGATGTTGCTGAACAACTGGCGATTGACCGAGCTAAAGAATTATTCGGTGCAACTTATGCTAACGTTCAACCACATGCTGGTTCTCAAGCAAATGCAGCAGTATTTCAAGCATTAGTTAAGCCAGGCGGAAAAGTTTTAGGCATGAGCCTAGCGCACGGTGGTCACTTAACACATGGTTCACATGTGAACTTTTCAGGTAAGTCATACGAAGCATTTCAGTATGGTTTACATCCTGAAACCGGCGATATTGATTACGTAGAATTAGAGCGTTTAGCTAAAGAACATAAGCCTGAAATGATCATTGGTGGTTTCTCTGCTTTCTCTGGCATTGTTGATTGGGCTCGTATGCGTAAAATCGCTGATGAAGTTGGCGCTTACTTTTTTGTTGATATGGCTCATGTTGCAGGTTTAATTGCTGCAGGTTTATATCCAAATCCAGTCCCTCATGCACACGTTGTAACAACGACAACACATAAAACTTTAGCGGGCCCTCGTGGTGGTTTAATTATCTCAGGCTGTGATGATGAAGATATTTATAAAAAATTAAACAGTGCTGTTTTCCCCGGTGGTCAAGGTGGTCCTTTAATGCATATCATCGCTGCAAAAGCTGTTGCATTTAAAGAAGCATTAGCACCAGAGTTTAAAGTTTATCAGCAAAACGTTTTAGATAATGCCAAAGCTATGGTTGCGGTACTTCAAGAGCGTGGTTATAAAGTTGTTTCAAACGGTACAGAAAACCATTTGTTACTGCTTGATTTAATTGATAAAGATATTACTGGTAAAGATGCTGATGCGGCGTTAGGTCGTGCTCACATCACCGTGAATAAAAACTCAGTACCTAATGATCCTCGTTCTCCTTTTGTTACATCAGGCTTACGTTTAGGTACACCAGCAATTACCCGTCGTGGTTTTGGCGTTGAAGAAACGAAAGCATTAACGGGTTGGATTTGTGATATTTTAGACGATATCAATAATGAAGACGCAATTGTTAAAGTACAGGAAAATGTTAAAGAGTTGTGTGCTCGTTTCCCTGTTTACAAATAAGAACGTCACGCGACGCTTATTTTGATAATCGTTTACTTTGATAACTGTACAGTTTAATAAATAGGTAAATTTTTATTAACGTTTTATTATCAAAGTATTTAGATTAAAATGGCCGCCTTAGCGGCCATTGTTGTATTTGCGCTGTGATAAATTTTGGAGTTTTTAATGTTTTGCCCATTTTGCTCGGCTAACGATACTAAAGTGATTGATTCTCGACTTGTGTCTGACGGGCATCAAATACGTCGTCGTCGTGCATGTGTCGCTTGCCAAGAACGCTTCACAACGTTTGAATCTGCAGAGCTAGTGATGCCAAAGATCATTAAACGTGATGGTTCAAGAGAGCCGTTTAATGAGGATAAAATGCGTAGCGGTTTAGTTCGTGCTTTAGAGAAACGTCCAGTGAGTGTTGAGCAAGTTGAACTGTCAATTAACAAAGTAAAATCTCAAATGCGAGCAACGGGTGAACGCGAAATTAGTAGTGAGCTATTAGGCAATATTATTATGGAGCAATTAAAAGACCTCGATAAAGTGGCGTATGTTCGCTTTGCTTCTGTTTACCGATCCTTTGAAGATGTGAAAGAGTTCGGTGAAGAAATTGCAAGACTTGGCAGTGATAAATAGCATGCTAATAAAACCGTAATTCAAATTATGAATACTTCTTTTACCAATTTAGATCATCAATTTATGGCTCAAGCTATTCGTTTAGCTGAGCGTGGAGTTTATACCACTTCTCCAAACCCGAGAGTGGGTTGTGTAATTGTGAAAGACGGTGAAGTTATTGGCGAAGGTTTTCATGTTAAAGCAGGAGAAGGGCACGCAGAAGTGAATGCACTTGCTATGGCCGGTGATAATGCAAAAAACTCTACGGCTTATGTAACCTTAGAGCCTTGTTCTCACTTTGGTAGAACCCCCCCTTGTGCAAAAGCGTTGATTGAAGCCGGTGTTAGTAAAGTGATTGCCGCTATGGTGGATCCTAACCCTCAAGTTTCTGGTCATGGTTTAACTATGCTTGAGCAAGCGGGCATTGAAACTCAATCAGGTTTGCTTGAACAAGACGCGAAATTATTAAATATTGGTTTTATTAAAAGAATGACCTCAGGTTTACCGTATATTCGTTGTAAACTCGCCTCAAGCCTAGATGGCAAAACTGCAATGGCGAATGGCGAAAGCCAATGGATCACGTCGCAAGAAGCTCGTCAAGACGTACAAAAATTGAGAGCACAAAGTTGTGCGATAATTTCTGGGGCAGATTCTATTATCATGGATAATGCACGAATGAATGTGCGTTGGTCCGAGTTAGCAGAGATATTAGGCGATTTAAAATCTAATTACCCGCAAGAAAATATCAGACAGCCTGTTCGCGTTATTATTGATACAAAAAATCGATTAACACCAGATTTAACCTTTTTCACTGCAGAATCACCCGTATTATTAATTAGAACCAGTATTGAAAATACCCAACAGTGGCCTCACTTTGTAGAGAAAGTAATATTGCCTTCTTCTTCAAAAGGCACACAGGTTGATTTAACTGCGCTAATAAAAATGCTAGCAGAAAAAGCCTTTAATGAAATTTTGATAGAATCAGGTATGACATTAGCTGGCGCTTTTATTGAACAAAACCTCGTTGATGAACTAGTGTTATATCAAGCCCCGAAGTTGTTGGGACATGAAGGTAAAGGTTTAGTCATGATGCCTTTAGTTGAAAAATTATCGCAAGCAAAACCCTTAACATTTTCAGATATCACCCTTGTTGGTGGTGACTTGAAAATAACAGCAAAATTTAAATAACCATTATTAGAGACATTGAATGTTTACTGGAATTATTGAAGCGGTAGGTAAAATCAAACAAATTAGTATTACTGGCCAAGGTGCTCGTATTACAGTTGATACCCAAGCGCTGGATATGAGTGACGTAAAGTTGGGTGACTCAATTGCAACCAATGGCATTTGTTTAACGGTTGTAGCTTTTGAACATAGTAGCTTTACCGCTGATGTTTCAAACGAAACGTTAACGCGCACAGGCTTTGCACAATATGGCGTTAATCAAAATGTAAACTTAGAAAAAGCGATGTTACCAACAACACGTTTTGGTGGTCATATCGTTTCGGGACACGTTGATGCAGTATCAACAATTAATTCGATAAATCAAAATGGTAACAGCATTGAGTATTGGCTGAGTATGCCAGCAGAAATAGCGCCTTATATTGCTGAAAAAGGTTCTATTACTATTGATGGTGTAAGCTTAACGGTTAATAGCTTAACAGATGGGCTATTTCGTTTAACCATTGTGCCCCATACCAGTGAACAAACCATTATGCCGAGCTATAAAGTTGGCAGTAAAGTGAATATAGAAGTTGATGTAATGGCTCGATACATTGAGCGATTACTATTGAAAAAAAATGATAACCAGCAAGCGCCCTCAGGCGTAACAGAAGCTTTGTTGATGCAAAGTGGCTTTCTTAAAGGTTAGAAAGAAAAATTAAGAGGAAATTATGAATTTACACTCTCCAAAAGAGATCATCGAAGATATTAAGCAAGGTAAAATGGTTATCTTGATGGATGATGAAGATCGTGAAAACGAAGGCGATTTTATTATGGCAGCAGAATTAGTGACTCCAGAAGCCATAAACTTTATGGCAACTCATGGTCGTGGCTTAATTTGTATGCCGATGTCAATTGAGCATTGTAAAAAGCTTAATTTACCTTTGATGGTTGATAAAAATGATGCGCAATTTTCAACTAACTTTACCGTTTCTATAGAAGCTGCTGAAGGGGTTACCACAGGAATTTCTGCCGCTGACCGTGCTACTACGGTTTTAGCCGCTATCGGTAAAGACGCCAATCAGCATTCTATCGTTCAGCCAGGTCATATTTTTCCTTTAATGGCGAAAGATGGCGGAGTATTAAACCGCGCTGGCCATACTGAAGCGGGTGTTGACCTTGCGCGTTTAGCAGGTTTAGAAGCTGCAGCTGTTATCGTTGAAATATTAAACGAAGACGGTACTATGGCGCGTCGCCCTGATTTAGAAGTTATCGCCCAAAAGCATGATTTAAAAATGGGTACCATTGCCGATTTAATTGAATACCGTAATGCAAACGAAACGACTATTGAGCGTATTTCGCAATGCAAATTACCGACGGCATTTGGTGAGTTCGACTTAACTGTTTTTAAAGATACTATCGATGGTCAAGCCCACTTTGCGCTCACTAAAGGCGAAATTAATGCCGAAAAGCCGACTTTAGTGCGCGTTCATTTAGAAAATACCTTTCGTGATTTGTTATTTAGTCAGCGTGAAAGCGTGGCGAAATGGCCAATAGGCAATGCCTTAGAAAAAATCGGCCAAGAAGGTGGTGTGTTGGTATTATTAGGCAAGCATGAATCGCCAGCAGAGTTAATTGCCACTGTAACTAAATATGCTAAGTTAGATGCCGGTGAAACAGTAAAAGAAGTGCAGCGTCATGTTGGTTCAAGAAATGTAGGCGTTGGCTCGCAAATTCTCTCGAACTTAGGTGTAGGTAAAATGCGCTTGTTAAGCTCTCAAGTTAAATATCATTCATTATCAGGCTTTGGCTTAGAAGTGGTTGAGTATATTTCTGAGTAGCTTTTACTTTGAAAGTTTTTCTAAAGATTGAAACTAAAAAACGCGACAATAAGTCGCGTTTTTAATGTTTATCTTTTAAGTAGTCGTCTACATAATATTGTTTTAACACAGCTCGGCTTGCAGCATCGTACCATTTTAAACGAAAATCTAAATAATCATCATCCTTACTTTCTTCTACCAAGACCTTATTTATTTTATCGATAACACTTTGCCCCCATTTATTATCTGGACAGGCAAAATGAACCGGTAGGTAGTTAGTTTCAGAAAGCTCAGTAATTGCAAAGCTGGTATGATTCATTTTTTCATTTAAAATACGTTTTGAATAAGCAATCACTGGGGTGTATTCAATAAGCGCTTCAACACGATTTCTAAAAAACATTTTTACTAAGCTGTTGTAGTTGTTTTGATTGATCAAATTGGATTTTTTACGATGCTGCTTTAAAATTTTATTTAATTGTTCATTATATCTCTCGTTCGCAATCCCTACATTTATCTTTTGCTCAGTGAGTAAATGATTTAAAGATACTGACTGTTGGCTTTTGCCAATTTTGTTGTAGAGCTTATCGACGATTAAACGGTGAGGTAACAAGAGGCTGTTAGTTTTAGATAAAATGGCTTTTGTATCGCTTAACGCAGAAGGGTGGCATACATGGGTGCCTTTTTGAAGTTCAGCTAGCACTCTTTGAGTATTCATGACAATAGTACGGTGTTCATATTCAGGTAATGCGTTAGCGATTTTATCTATGAGTTTATCGTAAATGCCTTGACCTTTATCTTTTCCGTAAAGTATATAAAAAGGTGGCCAGTCAATAACTCGCCATAAAAGCACTTCCTTTGCGGATAACTTACTTGAAAAACTAAGAAATAAGTTAATTAATACTGTCCATAGTATGATTTTTATTGAGGCATGCTTCAATAGTTGGCTACCTGGTTGCAAAGCTAACGGATAGGTTATGGTTTTCAACCTAAAATAATGTATACGTTTAATTATAGAGAATATAAAAAAAAATGCCAACATTTTATAATCAATGCTTAGTTTGAAGCTTATCATTGATGTAAATAACCTTTAAATAAAAGGCCCACACATCTATTTAATTTGAAATAAGGCTAATTAGTTTTGAAGAAAAACCTCTATTTTTTCAACAATACCTTCGCTATCTAAACCTAATTCCTGATGAATCTCTTGCTGAGTACCATGTTTGATAAATACGTCAGGTAAACCAATATTTAAAATTTTGCATTGACGCCCTTTGCTGAGCACATATTCATTGACGGCTGACCCAGCACCGCCTGCAATGGCATTATCTTCAACGGTTACTAAACAGTCATGCTTTTCAATTAAAGCGTCAATAAGTGTTTCATCAAGCGGTTTAACAAAGCGCATATCAACCACCGTCGCATTTAATGCTTTGCCGGCTAATGTTGCTTCGGCCAAGGTAGTGCCAAAGTTAAGGATAGCGACATTTTGGCCTTGTTCAGTAATTCTACCTTTGCCAATTTCAATCGTTTCATTAATGTCTGGTAATTGCTCGCCCGTGCCATTACCACGTGGATATCGCACAGCTGCAGGACTATTTAGTTTGTGACCAGTAGTTAACATTAATTGGCATTCACGCTCATTTGCCGGAGCCATGATCACTATATTTGGTACACAACGCATAAAGCTCAAATCAAAAGCGCCTTGATGGGTGGGACCATCAGCGCCAACAATACCAGCTCTGTCTATCGCAAATAAAACCGGTAAGTTTTGTATCGCTACATCATGTATTAATTGATCGTATCCGCGCTGTAAAAAGCTTGAATAAATCGCTACAACGGCATTATGTCCACCAATCGCTAAACCAGCGGCAAATGTTACCGCATGCTGTTCAGCAATGGCGACATCATAATACTTTTCAGGGAATCGTTGACTAAACTCAACCATACCTGAGCCTTCACGCATTGCCGGAGTGATCGCGACAAGCTTTTCGTCTTTCTCAGCAGTTTTACATAGCCAATCACCAAATATTTTAGAATAGGTGGGCAAACTTGGTTTACTTGCAGGAAGACTGGTTTCAGCGGGGTTAAACTTTGGTACCGCATGATATTTGATCGGATCTTGCTCTGCGGCGTGATAGCCTTTGCCTTTTTTGGTCGCAATATGTAATAACTGCGGGCCTTTAAGGTTGCGCATGTTAGTAATTGTATCAACCAAGCCTTTAACATCATGTCCATCAATCGGGCCAATATAATTAAAGCCTAATTCTTCAAAAAAAGTACTTGGAACAACCATGCCTTTAAGATGCTCTTCAGCTCGGCTGGCTAATTCTTTGATAGGTGGAATGTTTTTAAGTATGCGCTTACTACCTTCACGAATACCAGTATAGATGCTTCCTGAGAGCATTTTTGCTAAATGGTTATTCAATGCGCCGACGTTTTCAGAAATAGACATTTCATTGTCATTCAACACAACCAGCATATCTTCATGAATGTCTCCTGCATGATTTAGTGCTTCAAAAGCCATACCGGCGGTCATGGCACCATCACCTATTACAGCAACTGTTTTGCGATTTTTACCTTCTTTTTCTGCTGCTACTGCCAAACCGAGAGCGGCTGAAATAGAAGTACTTGAATGACCAACGCTTAAAACATCGTATTCGCTTTCTTCACGCCATGGAAAAGGGTGTAAACCATCTTTTTGTCTAATACTGTGTAGTTGATCACGACGACCAGTGAGAATTTTATGCGGATAAGCTTGATGACCAACATCCCAAATCAAATGATCAAATGGGGTGTTATAAACATAATGCAATGCAACTGTTAGCTCAATAGTACCAAGGCCTG
>JAQWHO010000318.1 GCA_029249355.1 Thalassotalea sp. | reverse complement strand
GGAAAGCAAGAAGTTACCGTAAATGGTAGAACACGCCACGTACTGGGTTATTTGCAAGATTTTTTATTCAGTCCTAAAAGAGCAAGAACTCCGGTAAGAGCACTTTCAGGTGGTGAGAAGAATCGTTTATTATTAGCGCGTTTGTTTTTAAGACCAAGTAATTTACTGATTCTCGATGAACCAACCAATGACTTAGACATAGAAACTTTAGAGTTATTGGAAGAAGTCGTTGCAAATTATGCTGGAACGGTTATTTTAGTCAGCCATGATCGAGATTTTGTTAATAATTGTGTGAATACTTGCCTTTATTTTGATGGCAGTGGTCATATTACCCAAATAGTTGGTGGCTATGATGACGTTGATTCATATTTAGCATTTAAAGATGAACAGCGTAATAAAATGTCTCAAGGGGCTGTTAAAGTATCAAGTAGTTCAGAAAGCCATCTTTCAGCGCCTGAAGCAACTAAAGCTAAAGTTGTTGCGAAAAAGAAACTTTCTTTTAAAGAAACAAGAGAGCTTGAAGCATTACCCGAGCAAATTGATGAATTTGAAGAATTAATCTCATCATTACAAGAACAAGTTAATTCTGCTGATTTTTTTAACCAAGACAGCGAAATAACCAAAAATATATTGAACCAGCTTGAAGAAACTGAGTCGAAGCTTGAAGTCGCTTTCGCAAGGTGGCAAGAGTTAGATGAATTATAGCAAGAAGTGAGAGTACAGTAGTTAGATGAAAAATTTTTTAAAGTCGGTATTAACCCTTGGTATAAGTAGTGCTTTAGCTGCTTCCTCAGTTCACGCAGCAAAATATCAAATTATTGATAAAGGAGCCGCTGAAAAACTTAAATACACTTATTCACAACAAGAGAATAATGTTGGTGAGATGGCAATATCAGGTACTGATGTTTACAACTTCCCCGTATTATTTCAATATTTAGATAGTGATGATTTAGATAGTATCGTTCGCCTAGCGTTCACTCAGCATCTAAATATTCATGAACTTGAAGATATTGAAGATGAAGATGCCTTAAGGGCCGGTACACCAACAGCCAACGATTTATCTTGGGCAATTCAGTACTTAAAAGGTAAAAATGCTGACTCTTATTACCAAAAGTATGGTGACATTATAGCCATGACAAATTTTGGAGGTGAGTCTGTTGAATTTACTGTTTTCGACCAGTTTTTCGAAGGAACACAAAGCTACACACGTTCCACTGTCGATTATGTTAACGGAATCACGGATCAAGGTTGGATTTACGGTAATGGCTCTGCGCCATTTTTACCCGTAGATTTCACTGAAAGTGACGGTGATGAAGTTACTTTTTGGATCAGCGATTTTACCACTCGTGGCTTTTTATCGCCAGATCAAGGTCAAACAATTATTCCAATCATGCCTCCTGAAAATAGATATGGTGGTGAATCGGCCGTATTGCATATTAATAATAACGGTGTAGCTGTTGGTTATGCGAGTACAGTGATTAACGAAAATGCCCTAGAATTTATTGAAGATGATGATGGTGGGTGTGCAGATCCAGAGAGACTAGAAACGTTACTTTTTGAAGCTTGTGTACAAACAATTGCTTCCACAATGTACAACACTGAAGCATTTAAGTGGAATGTTGATGAATCTGGCGAAGTTTCAAGTGAAGCATTAGGGTATTTAGTGACCCCACATGTTGATGATCAAAGACAATTTACCAGTGTTGCACAAGCAATCAATATTCATGGTGTAGCTGTCGGTTATTCAACAGGTTGGATTGATGAAAATCAAACTGATCCCAGTGTAAATGAAAGAACCAGTACTTATGCTGTAATTTTTAAAGATGGAACTGTAACTGATTTTACTGAAGATCACGGTAAGTATTTTGACTCACGTGCATATGATATAAATGACGCTGGTATCGCAGTTGGGCACGCTACTACGATTAGTAATGGTTCATTTCGTACAAAGTTTTATTATGTTGATACAAACGCTGAAGCGCCAGAAATGATTTTACCACAGGGCTATTTTACAGGCTCTGCTAGTACAGCCAGAGCTATTAATGAACATGGCTTTATTGTTGGTGAAGGTGAAGTAGAAACCCATAATGATAGTACAAGTAATCCACGTCGTACTCATGGCTTTTTGTTTGATATTAATACCGATACATTTACCAACCTGAATGATTTTTTACCGTGTCTTTCTGAATACACAATTATTGAAGCCAGAGATATTAATGAAAATAATGAAATATCTGCTACTGCAATCGTTAAAGTACATAGAAGAGACTCAAAGGGTGAGTTAATGTATAACTCATCAGGTGATGCTTTAAAAGAAGATGTAGTTCGTGCTATAAAAATGGCACCTGTTGCGGGTGATATAGAAGATTGTTCTGAAGTAGAAGAAAAAATTGAACGCCAAGGTGCAGGTTTTGGCTTGTTTACCGTTTTCTCTTTATTTTTATTTGGTTTAGCTAGACGATTTAGGTAACAATCCTAGTTCAGTAAAATATAGTCAAATCTGAATTATATGATTATGTAGCCAATAAAAAATGCACCTTTTTAGGTGCATTTTTATTGTCACCATTTAATTATATATTTCCATTTAATATAAAATTTAATCGGCGTAAATTTCAATAAAGTTAGAGCATAAAAAAACGTCAACTTAATTTGAGTTGACGTTTTTATTGTTAGACTCTTAGAGTCTCATGCAACTTTGAACGTTACTTACTGATGAATGCCACTAAATCTAATACTTTATTTGAATAGCCAATTTCATTGTCATACCAAGAAACTATTTTCACAAACTTATCTGTTAATGCAATACCAGCGCCAGCGTCAAATACTGATGTACACGTTTCGCCAATAAAGTCATTTGAAACAACGGCATCTTCAGTGTAACCTAAAATGCCTTTTAATGGACCTTCAGAAGCAGCTTTCATCTCTGCACAAATTTCTTCGTAAGTAGCAGCAGATTAAGTTAACGGTTAAATCAACAACAGAAACGTCTGGCGTAGGAACGCGGAAAGCCATACCTGTTAATTTACCGTTAAGCTCAGGAATTACTTTACCCACGGCTTTCGCTGCACCTGTAGATGATGGAATGATGTTTTGACCAGCACCACGACCACCGCGCCAATCTTTTGCTGATGGACCATCAACTGTTTTTTGAGTCGCTGTCGTTGCATGTACTGTGGTCATTAAGCCATCAGTGATGCCCCAATTATCATTTAATACTTTAGCAATAGGTGCTAAACAATTGGTTGTACAAGAAGCATTCGATACAATTTCTTGTCCTGTATATTTGTCTTGGTTAACACCTATAACAAACATCGGGGTGTCATCTTTAGAAGGAGCAGATAACACAACTTTTTTAGCGCCTGCTTCAATATGCTTGCGCGCGGTTTCATCGGTTAAAAATAAACCTGTAGACTCAACAACAACATCTACGTCGATTTCATTCCATTTTAAATCAACAGGGTTTCTTTCTGCTGTTACACGAACAGTTTTACCGTTAACAACTAATTGTCCTTCAACAACCTCGACTGTGCCATTGAATCGGCCATGTGTTGAATCATATTTCAACATATACGCCATATAATCAACGTCTATAAGATCATTAATACCAACGACTTCAATGTCACTTCTTTCTGCTGCTGCTCTAAAAACAAATCTGCCGATGCGGCCAAAGCCGTTGATACCTACTTTAATGGTCATAATGGATCCTTAATAACAATAATGTAGTAAAATTACATCATTCTCAAAAAAATTCAAGGAAAACTTAATTAAACACGTAAAAAAACCACCTTTAATTAATATTATTACAGCAAAATATAAAAATATTACATATAATTCATGATATAACATTTTGGGTGCGCGATTTGATGTGAACTCAATGAATATCATGTTAAAATAACTATAGTGGTATAAAAATAATTTACTCTCTGGATAACGCATGAATCAACAAACACAACTCTGTGAAATCGGCTTTATTGGCTTAGGTGTAATGGGAAAAAATCTTGTATTAAATTTAGCTGACAATGGCTTTACTATTGCAGCTTTCGACTTAGATAATGAAAAAGTCGCAGATGCGATGAAACAAGATAAACTTGAAAACGATTCAGGTATTGAAAGAGTCGTCGGTTGTTCTTCATATACTGAACTTTTATCTAAACTAAAATCACCACATTTAATTGTACTTTCTGTACCCGCGGGAGAGCCTGTTGATCAAGTATCAGAGAGCTTGATTGGCGCAGGAATTCAACCTGATGACATTGTTATTGATACAGGTAATAGTTTATGGGTTGACACTGTAGCCCGTGAAGAAAAATATAAGAATAACTTTATCTTATTTTCATCAGCCGTTTCAGGTGGGGAAGAAGGTGCAAGATTTGGTCCTTCGTTAATGCCAAGTGGCGCTCCTTATGCATGGACAAGAATTAAGCCTATTTGGGAAGCTATAGCTGCAAAAGTTGATCCTCAAACCGGTAAACCTTTAGAACGAACAAAACCAGGTCAAATAATTAAACATGGTGAACCTTGTACTACCTATATTGGTCCAGCGGGAGCCGGGCATTATGTAAAAATGGTTCACAATGGAATTGAATATGCTGATATGCAAATTATTTGTGAAGCGTATCATGTGTTACGTGCTGGTTTATCTTTATCAACTGATGAAATTGCCGATATATTTGAACAGTGGAATAAAGGTCCTTTAGATAGCTACTTGATGGAAATATCTGTCGAAGTACTTCGTCATAAAACTAGTGATAACATCCCTTTAGTTGATTTGATTTTAGATAAAGCAGGACAGAAAGGTACAGGATTGTGGACCGCGGTTAGTAGCTTACAAGTTGGAGCACCGGCACCGACAATTACTCAAGCCGTTTACGCTCGTTCAATTTCTTCTTTTAAAGCATTAAGAGTTGAAGCTGAATCATTTTTGCCGGGTCCTGAGAAAATTTCATATAGTCCAGAAGAACAGAAAGAGTTTATCGATAACTTACATGACGCTTTATATTGCTCTAAAATTTGTGCTTATGCGCAAGGCTTTCAATTAATGAAATTGGCCGAAAAAGAACATGGCTGGCAGTTAAACTTCGCTAATATTGCTAAAATTTGGCGTGCTGGATGTATTATCAGGGCCGCTTTTTTACAGTCGATTACCGATGCATTTAACAGAAATGAAGAATTAGAGAGCTTAATTGTAGATGAATTTTTTGCTAAACAATTAAGTAACAACCAAATGTCATGGCGTAAAGCTATTGCTAATATTACTTTAATGGGCATTCCAGCAGGAGCACTATCTACTTCATTGTCTTATTATGATTCAATGAGAACCGCTGTTTTACCAGCAAATTTATTACAGGGGCAACGAGATTACTTTGGTGCTCATACATTTGAACGTGTTGACATGCCGAAAGGGAAAAAATTCCATGTTCAATGGGGTACTACTGATAAAAGATTGATGGAAGTTTAGGCTGAAACTATGAGCGATGATTTATATAAAGATAAACTAAGCGACGATGCATATCGTGTTTGTCGTTTAGCGGCAACTGAACAACCATTCTCTGGTAAATATAACGACCATTGGTTATCCGGTGTTTATACTTGTGCGTGTTGTGAACAGCCTTTATTTGAATCTATAGCAAAGTTTAATGCCGGTTGTGGCTGGCCAAGTTTTTTTCAGAGTTTAGATGATCGGGTAAAATATTTATCCGACCATTCTCATGGCATGCAAAGAATAGAAATTCAATGTGCGAATTGCGACTCCCATTTAGGACATGTATTTGAAGATGGACCAAAACCAACTGGTAAAAGGTATTGTGTAAATTCACTTAGCCTAAACTTCCAATCTGCCACATAAATAAAACGCTACTTTAGTTCAAACTTAAAATTGTGGTGTAGTAAACGTCGTGCTTAAAATTTTATCTAGGGTAGTTTCAGCTACTTTATCCAAAAAATTCACATCTAGATTATTTAATTTTACATAATTATTTAAAGTAACATCCGAAAGGCTTGGATCATCCGGCATATATAATTGAAGAACTCTCAACCAAATATAAGACTGCTTAGGCTGTTTTTTGTCGGCAAATATTGAAGACAACGACTTAAAAATCTCTACATTAATATCGTTTTCTTCTTTATTTAACTCTAGAGCACGAAAGAGTAATTGTAATGTTTTAGCTTGATCTATCTTTATATAATAAGTTGCTAGTTCATATTGCGATTCAGTTGTTTCAAGCGCACTTGTTCCTTCTAAAGATAAAAACTTTTCAAGTGATTGTTCATTTAAATAACGTGTCCAATGAAAATAGAGTAGTCGAGGGTGCTCAGAATTTATTGTTTCCTCAGCAATCTCTTCAATTCGTTGTCTTGCAGCCATCATATTTTCAATACGTCGTGTTTTCTTCTCTTTTAGTTTTATATGCTCAATTTTAGACGCATGCGTTACACATTTATTGTAATTCTCATAAGCAATAAGTTGGTTAAACTTCTCTAAATCACCGGCTTTTAATTTATGTTCAATATTAGCCGCGCCAACCGCTATTCTTTCTCTTTTGCACCATGAATCCTCATGAAACTCTCCACAGATTTTGGGGTTTTCTTCACAAAGCTGAGCAAAACTTGGGCCGGAATCACATCCAGATAATAGGATAAGAATAAAAATGAGAGTAAATAAAGACGTTTGCATGAGTGAGCCTAATCTAATGTAGATAAATTTTATGTAACCTATGGCGAAATGTTTTATGTTCAATTACAATACGCACCGCATTTCACTATTGTGAATTCTTACTATAATTTATAATAGTACATCGTTCAATTGACTGAAATAAAAAGGTTTACGCAATGACTTCTCATCTTGAGGAACAATACCAAACTAGTTGGCAAGAACGCCAAACATTTGCTGAAAATATGCAGCCAATCATTGGCCAACTTTTCAGAAACAATGGCATCGAAATATCTGTTTATGGTCGTCCATTAGTGAATGCTTCGGCAATCGATATTATAAAAGCACACAAATCTGTAGCGCTGCATGAAGAAAGTAAGCTTCGTTTACGTGAAAGTTACCCATTTATAGAAGCGTTAAGTAAAATGTCTTTAGCGCCTGCAAGAATCGATGTTGGTAAATTAGCTTATCGTTATTTATTTAAAGGGCAAGCTAATGGTTTTTCAATTGAACAATTTTTAGAGAAAGAATTAACCGACATTGATAAAAACACTCATGAACTTCAATCTAAAGATGTTGTATTATATGGTTTTGGACGTATTGGTCGTTTACTTGCACGTTTATTAATAGAACGTGCAGGACCAAGCTCTACATTAAATCTACGCGCCATTGTTATTCGCCCTGGCAAAGATGGTGATTTAGCTAAACGTGCAA
>JAQWHO010000317.1 GCA_029249355.1 Thalassotalea sp. | reverse complement strand
CCTTCAATGTTTTTCAATACAACGGCACATGCGACTAGCCCTCTTGATCTTCTTTTTTTCAATGTTTGAGTTAGCTTCTGCTCTGCTTCAGGAGTAAATAAGCTAAATTGACGCAGTGTGATTATTTGGTTCCACTTTGAGGTTTCCAGATATTTAATGCATGATTCTAAAGATTTTTCATATTGTAGTATTAATTCTTCATTAAAGGGGCCTGTAGCATCAACTAGTAATATCTTATCTTCAATTTTTACCTCAAATACACCATGCTCCGTAAAATACATTTAACAACCCCAAATTATAGTAATACTTTAATTTACTAATTATAAATAAAAACATAACACTGCTTCTTGAAAGTCTGACATTAAGCTCTTCATGAGGTTTCGTCAACTAACGAGACTTTGCTGACCATAAATAAATCCTAAAAACTAGGCCGATTCATGCCCACTTAGATACGAAACCGGAAATTAGCCACAGATATAAATATGCATTGTTTGATTAAAATATTACTAATTAATCGAATAAGTTGACTGGCAAAAATGCCACCAAAGCGGTCATTTAGATAAATAACTGTACTTCCTAGACAACAGAGGCTTTTAAGTAAGCTTTTCAATTAACTTATTTAATTTTATAGCGGAAAATATTAAATTAGAAACTCAAAGTTTTTTCTAAATTTTCTTCTTCTAAATTGCTAAAGTTCAGCTTGTTGATAGGTAAAGGTTGATCAAGGATATTATGGTCTCCTTCGAGAGACTTACCGTCAAAGGTAACAGTTTTAGATATTGGAACCTGATAAGTCACTAATAACGTTCCGTTGTCACCAGAGGGTTGATTACCTTCACCTGTAATGATGTTAGTTATTTGACCTTGTTTATTAATGAACAAGTGACCATTTAACCTAGCATATGCTCCATCTGTAGCTGACAACTGACCATATGTTTTAGCCTTGGCATATTGGCGTGTTCTCCAGATAAAATCGTCACAAGAGCTAACACATCCACTATTAATGACAAGCTTTAAATCTTTGTATTTTATAGGAGTTGATGATGAATCAATTGTTCGAATATCACATTCAACAGAACCTCTGCAAAAATCGGGACGAACAGGCAAAAACTCATCGTGTACATCAACTTTTTCGATAATGTTGCGATACCATTTTTCGGCTCTATCACTATGATAAAATGCACTAGCCCTCATTTCAGATTCTGATAACAATGAAATATTTTTATATAGAACTAAATTGTCTTTAAACCCATTTTTGGTCAAAGCAGCTATCCAAGGAGTATTTTCTGTACCTCCTTTATTATTTTGTATATCAATGACTAAGGACTTAACTGGAAAGTTTTGTGTAATTCGCTTAATCTCATTAATGTCAAAACACATGCCTTGATCTTTAACATCTTCACAATAAATATCATCATAATTAGTCCCCCATTCTCCAAAATAAAATATTTTAAGGACATATGTATCATTGGTTTCATATAGGCATGATTGACTGCCATCGTAGATCAAGTTTAGATTTAAAGATGAATACAATTTTGAGCAATCAATAGGAACCTTCTTTTTGCGTTTTAGTTTTCCTTTTTTCTCAAAAGTTTCTGAACTGCCATCGACATAGTTAACAAGTAATTGAGCTACCTCTCCTGAGAAGTAGTAACCAGATTTCATGTAGCTTGAAAAAAGTCTTAAGCAACCTGATTCATGTACATCGTTACAGTAAAGATTAAAAAACTCTTCAAATAAGTCTGCTATTTTTCGGTTGTTAACTAATTTAATTGACTTATGATTGCTCATTGAGAAAAAACTGACTTCAGGCCATGTGTACCCTAGCTCTAGCCTAGGCCATTTTTCATAGTGCGTCACTTTGCTTTGAATACTTTCATTGACCATTAGGTATGAGTGGCGATTCAAAATACCATAATGCAGATTGTCTATTGATCGATAGAGAGAATTCCAATCGGATGAGCTAATGATATTTTGGCTAGTTATAGTTTTATAGGCTTTCCAGTCCACTTTTCTCGTTTTATTACGAAGCTCTATTGTGATGGCATCAATGCTTTCTATCCCTAAGAGTAGTTGAGCTGCTATCTCCTTAAGTTGGCTTTCGTTGGGAAAAGGGAGAGTACTGTTGTTAGCTAATGATTTCGAAAACGTAGTTTGTGTAAGTATCAATAGTATAAATGTTGCTATTTTCGCCATAAATCTTCCTTGTCCATATAGTAAAAGGCGTTAAACCCTAGCTAGAATATATGACTATGAGTTATATTCAATGTTATTTCGTTGTTTTAAGCGACAGCTTTGCTCAGGCTTAACGTTGGAAAACGAAATTTAAATGACAGCAATAAGCATAAAGCAGCCTCTCAAACATGCATTTATTTTTGGTTGAAAAGATCCCTGATATATTTATTATCTTACAAAACTAATGTCGGCTATTGGCTAGCTTTTGACATAAAGAACAAGCTGTAACTACTTTCAGCAATGCGCACTTAGTTGCCATTATTTTCTTGCGATTTGGGACATTTTTGGTGATTTCCTCACGACTTTTGTCGCAAGACCTCTAGTATTAATTAACCCTTTTAATTGCTTCCTCCAATGCCGGCACCATATTAGACAAACGTTCATTCTTACTATTTTTTATTAACGCATAGAAAGCAAATAAGAAACTTTGAGTATTATGCAGTTTACTAAGCCCTTGTTGACTCGAATATGCATTACCCCACGACTTTAATGGTGAAGGAGCTGCAAGATTATTTAACCAAACATTCCAGTCTTCAATGGTTAAAACGTCATTAAGAAAAATATAAATTACCGGCATTGCCAAACGTTTTGCTTCGCCATAAATATAAAAATGAGAGTTTTTAGCCACTATTTGAGTTGATATTGCCGCTAACATGGTATTCAAATGTTGCTTTTTAATCGCTGGATTTAATGATAATTGCAGCATTAAATCGGCAGAATGAGCAACGCTATGTCGCCAACCAATCGTTGAATCATAACCTCGATAATCTTCTACTGATTGTAAAAAATCGGTACCTGTTTCGACCAAATTTTCACGTTGGAGATCAGTTAAAAAAGGCGTTTTTCTATCGACTCTGGCTATTTCAGATAACATTAACATTGAAAACGACTTGTAGACTGCATGTTCATCTATCACTTCAGACGTTATAACGCTTAATAAACCCGCATAAATTTCGTGATAAAACTCAGCATTAAAATCATTGGCTCTTGACCATTGGCTTAATCCTGTAAAAGCAATGGTGTCACGAAGTGAAGGGTCTGGGCTCGCTAAGCAATGTAATAATTGTTTAGCGAGTAAACGTTTCTCTTCAGCGTTTTCAAGAACAAAATCTTGTTCTTTTAAAGATAAAAGCGTTGCTTTATTCCAAGATGATGATTCACATTTAGCGGCAACCTTAGCAGCTAAAATCAATTGTTGTGCATTTGCAATAGATGAATTACTGGTAATACACAATATAGAAAGGCTAGGCGTTAATAGTATTATTTTCATTGTGTATCCTTGTTTTTAGCTCTCATGCAAACACTTTAATGGTATCGACAATAACGATTATTTTGGCGAAAAATCTAATTCTAAAAAATTATTCACTTAGAGACTAAACCAAAAAAAATAAAAAAGCAGCCTAAAAGACTGCTTCATATAGTACCTATAAATGGCTTAATTATTTAAGCGTTAGCAAGCACTAGCGCTGCATGTTCAAACTTAATTCCTGACCAGCCACTTTTTATAAAGTTTCGAATGTTGCCGTGATCATCACCTAATGGATGTTTTAAAACATCATCGCGATAATACTGTCCAAAACAATTTAATGTTGCTTGCTCAGATAAACCATTTAATTGAGCATAAGAAAATATTTTGCATGAACCTTCATTTGTACCCGCTTGATTCACTAACTCACCATTTTTAAAAGCACTTTGCTGATAGTTATAATAAGAAGAAATCACCGCTATCACATCTTCAAAGTCTACCGATGAGGTTATAAGAACATCTAATGATGTTAATTTAGAATTCAATTCATTGATTGTTAATGGCATTTACTACGACTTTTTTATTGAAATAAATAATACGTTATTTTCTCGCAGTTAAACGTTATCGTCTATTAACTGTTTTAACTCATTTATACTTTTTAGATCTATTGCCTTTAAGGTAAATGAAACCCAATATTATGTCTCACTTTTTATTTTAATATTTGAATATAAAAAAGATTTGTCTGAAATAGTAAATCCTTCACTTTCTAGCCATGCAACCGCATCGTTTATATTCGTAAAAACACGACGTTCATAACCAGGTTCAGTATGGGGGATCATTTTCTCTAGCTGCATTTCTTTTGCTGCATCAGGCGAATATATATGACAGTCTTTGATACAACCGTTTAATTTGAACCAGTCACAATGTTCAATAACATGTTTTTCAATTGCCGGTACGCCTAATTTCCACTCTTCAAAAATAGAAATAATCGCCCAATCTTTACCAACTAATGGCTGGGCTGTTTCCCTAAAGTTTTTCACATAAGTAATAATAGCTTCTTCATTCCACGAATCGGCAAACCACTGCATCATCACGTTATTATTAACTTCAAGTTTCCAACGACCATGTAACGAAAGCATAACGCCACCCATTTAAAATAAAATCAACTTGAATAAAAAACAAGTTCAGAACGAAGAGACGTTTAAACTCATAATTATTTAACTATCATTATTTATCATTTTATTGCCACTTAAGCAATTTATCAAATTCCTCAGCCGTTGCTTTTTTAATGTTTCTTTCCATAACAACTAACCATTTATTATTTTTTTTAACGCTTAAATCAGCAAAATGAGAATAATATTCTACCATTTTGTTTTCACTATCTATTGTCTTATAAAGATAGATACCTGTTTCATAAGCGGAATTATTATTAATAGTGCGTTCTATAAATCGCATCTCTACGCTAGCTTTTCCACCATTCGCATAAAGTTTATCGCCATCAACTTTCCAACGTTTTATCGCACTTTGTGCTAACTCAGTTTTACCTTTAGATACCACCACCGCGTCTTGATGATATTGCGCCGCCATGAGAGAAAAGTCATTAATATCCACCGACTTTACAATAGAACGATACATATTATCTGTTTCAACCGCTTTTACTGATGCTGGAAATACAGCTATAAAAATAACAAAAGCAGTGAGTGAATACTTAAACATAATGTTCCTTTCGAATGTTAAATGTTGGATGTTTAATGGCTACACCAGTGAATTTGAGTTTTTGATCATTAGTTTTTATTTTAAATACGTTAATAAAAAAACTGCCATCGTATTAATTAGCTAAAAATTCAAAAACTTTCTCATTAGTGGAACCGGCTATTGATTCTGAATTTCCGCCAGTAGTGTTAATAAACTGAATAACAACGGCATCCTTTGATTTATCATAACTAGCAATGCTCTGATATCCCGGTAACCAGCCAGAATGATTGAACCAATAAACTGTTGAATATATATTTTTTTCAGATGGCGTTAATAACGATCCTGTATTTAACGCGCGAATAAAAATAGCTATATCTTTT
>JAQWHO010000316.1 GCA_029249355.1 Thalassotalea sp. | reverse complement strand
GTTATAATCGTTAAGCAATTTGATGATTTGATATTAGGGCAGTTAGTGTTAACTCTTTCAATTATTTCTCCTATATTTTTATTATTCAGTTTTAAATTAAGAACACTTGTCGTTACTGATTACCATAACGAGCGCTATTTTGAACAATATTTACACGCACGTTTTTTTGCTCAAATTATTGCTATTATATTGCTGGTAATAATCTCTCCATGGCTCCTTTCAAATATTTACGCCAGTATAATCGCCTCTGTTATCATTTTTAAAGTGGGCGATGGTACGTCTGAACTTTGTTATAGCTACTTTCATAAACAGCAAAAATTTAAGAGGGCAGCTTTATCGCAAACCATTCGAAGCTTTTTCACTATAACTATGTTGTTATGCGCTTCATATTTCACAAAAGATATTCATATAACCTTTTTTACCTGGGCACTTATCACAGTTTTATTCTCTTTAATTGATGTTTATACCGTTAAAAAAGTGATTGCCCAACAAGAAGATAGACCTTTCTACTTGTGGTCTACTTGTAAAAATATAGACGCATTAAAAGCCTCGTTAACTATCTATAAAAAATATTGGCCAATCAGCGTGTCGATTCTATTTAGTGCCATGTTCGTTTATATCCCAAATTATACCTTAGAGTACTTTCGTGGAACTGAAAGCGTCGGACATTTTGCGGCAATCAGTTATTTTCTTGTTGCAGGGGGAATATTAATACATAGCCTTTCTCAAGCTGTAACACCAAAATTATCTCACTTATATCATCAAGGACAATATCAAGCATTTATTAAAACAACTCAGCTATTGATGCTAGCTGGTGCAAGTATCGGTTTGATCGGTTTGATTTTCGCGCACTTTATTGGCGAATGGTTATTGTCAGTGATTTATAACCAAACCATTGCCTTACTCACTGATGAATTAAAGCTCATTATTATTGCTAGCATGATACGTTACAGTTATAACTTTTTAGGTTCAGCATTAAATGCATTAAAATGCTTCAATCAACAAGCGCTTGTCTACGGTTCTGGTAGCTTAACCTTATTGATTTCATGTTTAGTATTAGTGCCATCTTTAGGTACTATAGGTGCTGCTATTTCAATGATCATTGCATGTGCTGTCGAAATGTTAATCATGTGCATTACCTTTTTTGTCCAATGGAAAAAACTCAATTTAATAAAGGCTGATAATTAAATGAATAAAAAAGTCCTACATATTTTTGGGAAAATGGACAGAGGGGGCGCTGAATTAAGAACACTTGCTACGTTAACGCCACTTCAAGTAAAAGGGATAAGCCTTGAATTTTGTTCTTTATCTGGTGAAGAAGGTTTACTTGACCAAGAAATTAGGTCTTTAGGTGGTGAGGTTCACTTATGCAAATTAGGGCTTTTATTCCCCATTAAATTTTTCAAATTAATTCGTGCTCATAAATTTGATGTTGTTCATTCACATGTCGCAATGGTATCTGGCTATATACTATTTATTGCTTGGCTCGCCGGTGTTCCACAAAGGATTGCCCACTTTAGGAATACTCATGATGCCGCTAAAACATCTTTTCTCCGTAAATGGCGTAATAAATTTTTACATGGCCTAATAAATGTTTTTGCCACTAATATTCTAGGTGTTTGCAATGCAGCTTTATCCATTTTTTGGCACCAAGATTGGCGCAAAGATCCACGCTGCAAAACTATTTATAATGGCTTGCAGCATAAAGAATTAAGCGATAAAAAATCAGGTTTTTGGGCTGAGCATAAACTACAAAATGATTACCCAGTGATGTTAAATGTCGCTCGTTTAGTCGAACAAAAAAATCATCTTTTCATGATCGAAGTGCTCGCTGCATACATTCAAAAGCATGGTCCAACTTACCTTGCATTGTTAGGTAAAGAAGATAAAGAGATTCAACAAAAAATTATCAAGCTAGCACAAGAAAAAGATTGTTTAGAGTATGTGATTTTTCTGGGTGTTCAGCCTAATGTTTACGAGTACCTTTATAATGCGAATGTAATGATTTTTCCTTCTTTATGGGAAGGGTTGCCTGGAGCAGTAATAGAAGCCGCTTCTGTAGGCTTACCTGTTGTAGCGAATAATGTGCCTGGAGTTATCGAAATTTCAGAACAGCTACCCTGTGTAAAATATTTATCAATAAATGATCCTATTAATAAATGGGTGGATGCATTAGAGAATAACTCCTCTTTTAATTTCAATAATAGAAAAGAACACCATCAAATTTTTAAACAAAGTCAGTTTAATTTAAATCAATGTGTTGATGCCTTATATGCTATATATCAGTGAACGACAGTCTTTATTAAAAGTTTGCTCTATCATTATTATTATAATGATAGGGATTATTCTTTTAACGTCGTTTTGGCAAGCTATTGTATTTACAAGAGAAGGTCTTGAGGTATTTTCTTTATTAAATTGGCTTATTTTAAGTGCATTGCTCGCTTATGCCTTACCTAAAGGTATATGGTCCATCTGTTTTATTTTTTTCTCAGCATTTAGTATTTTTCACGGCGGCTTAGTGTTTGTTTCTGCAATAGGCATGATCACCGATAAAGACATTCTATATTCTATTAGTTTTTGGTTCCATCGCACTGAAACCGTATATGCTATATATCTAATGAATTTCACCATGATAATTTATGCTTTAACAGCCATCACTTTTTCTAAAAATGCTCCTCAATCAACTGACTCTTTAGACATTAATTTAATCAAGCGGTTTCATAATATTGGTGGGGCTATTTTATTATTTATGATAACAGTCTTTCTTTTAGTAGGGTTTGGCACAGGGGCATTGCAGTCTTATACGGCCTATTTGACCATAATTAACCAATCTCCAATCATTACTTTAATGTTTGTATATATATATCTCTTTCTTGGTATGGCCGTCGTTTTTGTTTCAGTCTCTTATCGCCCAGGTTTTGGATTTTTATTTTTTATCGCTTTCGCAGTATGGGCGGTTTTAGCTTTCAAGGTTGGTCTTAGAGGAGAAGTTATGTTTCCTTCATGTGTTGCTGCCGCTATGCTCGGCAGAAGAAGAATCCCTATTGGAACCTTTAAGCTAGCGATAATGGTGTTTATTATGTTAATCGCTATTGTTATTGTAAAAAATGCACGATTATCTGGCGATTACTCTGAAATCGATAATATGAATCCATTAAATGCAGTCGCTGAAATGGGCAGTAGCTTAAGAACTGTTCAAGAAGTTGTTAGATGGAGAAATGATGGATTTAAGTTACTTTATGGTACAAGTTATTGGGCGCCATTTGAGCGACAATTAGCGTTATTTCTTCCTATACCACGACCGCCAGCAAAGAAAGACAAACGCTTACTCAATATTGTAGTGCAAGAAAAAGCAGGACCGATTGGTTTTTCTCCGGTTGCTGAAGCTTATTTAAATTTTGGTGAGAAAGGCATAATTTTTATCGCCTTTATTCTTGGGATAAGTCTAGCTAAATTCGACGCTATCCCTTCTTCAGTTCGTTCTGATACCTTAATTGGAGTTGCTTTGATCCCCTTATTCATTATGATAAGGAATAGTTTTACTTTTATTCCTGTACAAACAATCATGGGCATTGTCATTTCCTTGATTATCCTCCAATTAGCTAAAGTAAAAGTGGTGAATTAACAATCATGAATGTTATCGTAAATTGTGAATTTAGGTTTTACCAAACTCCTGATGGTAATGTTTGGACACCTTCTTCTTTTAAATATGATTTTTGGTTACGTTACACTGAAGTATTTGACCAAGTCACTGTAGTAGCAAGAATAAAGGAAGTACCTGAAGTTTCTTCAGATTGGCTTCAAGCTAATGGCGACCAAGTTAGCTTTCATGCATTACCTCATTACATTGGTTTAATTGGGCTAATATCTTCATTACCTAAGTTAATAAAATCTTTAAAGACAATAATCAAATCCGATGGTTTACTGTTATTTAGGGTACCTTCACAAACAGCAACAATTGCAACTTGGTTACTTAAAAAGAATCGTCCGTACGCAGTTGAAGTTATTGGTGATCCTTATGATGTGTTTTCAACTGGTGTAGGCGGAAAATTAGCTGCACCATTTCTTAAAGCTTTTAGCACGCGTACATTACAAAAACAGTGTAAGAACGCTTTGGGTGCAAGTTATGTGACACAATACTATTTACAAAATCGTTACCCTCCAGGTGTAAATACTATTGCCAATTTTTATTCATCTATCATGTTAGATGAAACGCAGATTGTTGATACTCCCCGCACATATCAAGCTAAAGCTAGAAAACTTGTTTTTGTCGGTTCTTTAGAACAAATGTATAAGGCACCTGATATTCTTTTAAAAGCCTTTGCTAAATTAGTTAATGAAGACAATCACTATCAATTAACCATGATAGGTGCAGGTCAACACTTACCCTCATTAGAAGAAAATGCAGTACAATTAAATATACAAAACAACGTAAATTTTGTTGGCGAAATTAAAAGTAATGAAGTGATCTCTTATTTAACTCAGGCCGATTTATTTGTTCTTCCCTCTAGAACAGAAGGACTACCCAGAGCGATAATAGAAGCAATGGCACAAGGATTACCATGTGTTGGTACTATAGTTGGAGGCATACCTGAACTTATTCCGGAAGAATTTTGCGTTCCAGCAGACGATGTTGAATCATTATTTACGGTTTTATCTAAGCTATGCAATAACGTAGATGAATTGACGAACCAATCCGCTGTAAACTTAGAGAAAAGTAAGCAATATGGTAATCAATTTTTATCTGAAAAACGTAAAGGTTTTTATCAAGCCTTAAAAGATCAATACACAGAAATCCATAGGAAAAACTAATATGTTAAAGCGCTTTATGGATGTAATCGTTGCCTTTGTTGCATTAATGATATTATTGCCAATATTGATTATTTGCTCGGTGATTTTATATTGTCTCAATTGCCGTCCTATTTTTTTTACACAAACTAGACCCGGATTACATGGGAAAAGTTTTAATATGATAAAATTTCGTTCTATGACGGATAATAAAGACAGTAATGGTGAATTATTACCTGATGAAGAAAGATTAACGCTATTTGGACAATTTATTAGAAAAACCAGTTTAGATGAATTGCCCGGATTATGGTGCGTATTAAAAGGTGATATGAGCTTAGTGGGTCCAAGACCTTTGTTGGTTGAATATTTACCTTTATATTCAGAAGAGCAAACTAAACGACATGACGTCAAACCAGGCATTACCGGTTGGGCTCAAGTCAACGGACGGAACTCAATTAGTTGGGAAGAAAAATTCAATTTAGATGTTTGGTATGTTAACAATCAATCACTTTGGCTTGATATCAAAATTCTGTTGCTAACAGTTAAAAAGGTATTTGCTCAAGCCGATATCAGTGCCGACGGTGAAGCAACAATGAGTAAATTCACGGGCACTGTTAGTAAAAAACAATAAGAAGTAAGGGTAGTAATTAAATGAAAAACTTAGCCATATTAGGCGCCGGAGGACATGGTAAAGTCGCCGCAGATATTGCAGAACAACTAGGATGGAACATTCACTTTTTTGATCTTGCATTCCCAAGTATAAATAAATGCGGGTCATGGGATATAGTTGGCGATGAAGCTAGTTTAATCCAGCATGCTGCAAAGTATGATGCTGTATTTGTTTCGATTGGCAATAACGATATCAGATCAAAAAAACAAAAAGAATTTAAAGCATTAGGCTTTGCAATCACATCACTTATTTCACCTGCAGCGACACTTAGTGCACATGTCGAGGTTGGTGAAGGTGTATTAATTGTAGCTAATGCTTGTATCAACATAGGCACAAAAATTTCTGATGGCGTTATTATCAACACCGGGGCCAATATTGATCACGATAATCACATTGGTGAATTTAGTCATATTTCACCCGGTGTGAATTTAGCTGGCGAAGTTACTATTGGTCAACATTGCTGGGTTGGTATTGGTTCAACAATTATTCATCAAATCACTGTTGGTGATAATGTTATGGTAGGTGCGGGGACTGTTATTATTAATGATGTTCCTGCAGATGTAACTGTTGTTGGTTGTCCCGCACGTATTGCACGCAAACGCTAAAAGGTTTTCTATGTTAAACACCCCATTCGCACCATGGCCAAGCTTTTCAGAAGAAGAAATAACTGCCGTCAGTAAAGTACTAAGTTCGAATAAAGTTAACTATTGGACCGGACAAGAAGGCCGTAATTTTGAAAAAGAATTTGCTAATTATACAGATTGTAAATATGCAGTGGCTGTTGCCAATGGTACGCTAGCCTTAGATTTAGCCTTACAAAGCTTAAATATAGGCAAAGGCGATGAAGTTATTGTGACTTCCAGAACTTTCATTGCATCTATTAGCTGTGTCGTTAATGCTGCTGCTACGCCTGTATTTGCTGATATAGATCTCAACTCACAAAACATAAATGCTGAATCAATATCTGCGGTATTAACTGATAAAACTAAAGCTGTAATTTGCGTTCATTTAGCTGGTTGGCCATGTGAAATGGATGACATTATGTCATTAGCTAATAAAAATAATTTCTACGTTATTGAAGATTGTGCACAAGCACATGGCGCTAAATATAAAGGTAAATCCGTTGGAAGTATTGGTCATATCGGTGCTTGGTCGTTTTGCCAAGATAAGATAATGACCACAGGTGGTGAAGGCGGAATGTTCACCACCAATGACGAAAATATTTGGCGTAAAGCTTGGGCATTTAAAGATCATGGCAAGTCTTATGAAGCTGTTTATGAAAAAGAGCATCCGCCAGGTTATCGTTGGTTACACGAATCATTCGGCACTAATTGGCGACTAACAGAAATGCAATCAGCAATTGGTCGCATTCAAACAGCAAGAATGCCTCAATGGCATAAAACCCGTGTTGAATATGCCAATAAAATTCTAAGCGCGTGTAAAGCATTTAATTTCATTCATGTACCTGAAATCCCCTCTCATATTGAGCATGCTTTCTATAAATGTTACGTATTTATAAAACCCGAAAAACTGCCTAAAAACGTCTCTCGCGATGCTATTATCGAAGCATTTAATGATATAAATATTCCTTGTTATTCAGGGAGTTGCTCTGAAGTTTATTTAGAAAAAGCGTTTGATGGTCAATCTTACAAACCTAACAAACCGTTAAAAAATGCAAAGCAATTAGGCGAAACTAGCTTAATGTTTTTGGTTCACCCTACACTAAACGAAAATGAAGTAGATTTAACCTGTCAGGCAATTGGCGAAATTTTTACGAAAGTAGCAGACACTTAAGAAGAAACTGTTATGATAATAAAAAAGTAGCCCCTTAAATAATAATAATTCATCAAAAATGAATATCTTACAGCATTAGATCTGAAGGCGATTGCAGATGATCAGAAAAATAGACTTAATACCAAGCTCAGCAAAGCTTTTAATTGCATTAATTTATGATGTTTGTGCAGTAGCTTTCGCATTTTTCCTTGCGTACCTTTTACGCCTAGGAGTTACAAATTTCGACGTATCTCAAGCGGAAATATCGGTATTCATTACCGTCACGCTTAGTACGATGCTCTTACTATATTTTTCAGGGGTTTATCGTTCTGTTGTTCGCTATTTCAACGCAAAATCAACTTTAAAAGTTATCGCATTAATTGGCATTTCTAGCATTATTTTTATTTTAGCTGGCTATCTATATGGCGCACTAGTACCACGTTCTGTACCCATTGTATTTTTTGCCATCGCAAGTTTTTTTATTGCCGGAGCCAGAGCAGCGTTTAGCATAATTACAGGCAAAAAACTTTTCGATGAAAAACAAGGCGTGGTTATTTATGGTGCGGGAAATACCGGTAGACAACTAGCAAATACCCTTGCTTTAGGTAAACAATATCAACCCCTTGCCTTTATTGATCAAAAAAGTCGATATCATGGTCGAGAATTAGCCGGCATAAAAATTCATCCGCTTAGTGATATTGGAAAGCTCGTTAAGCGTTATGGGCAATACAAAGTTTTAATTGCTGTAGATAAAGTTACGCAAACAAGGATGAAAGAAATAGTCTCCTCGATAGAGCCGCATGCATTAGAGCTTTTAACTATACCCAATATGGCTGATATCGTTTCTGGAAAACGAAAAATAGATCAGCTTCGTGAAGTATCTGTTGATGAATTATTAGGAAGAGAACCCGTCGCTCCTATCCCTGAGTTATTATCTGAAAATATTAAAGATAAAGTGGTCATGGTTTCTGGTGCTGGTGGTTCTATTGGTAAAGAGTTATGCCGCCAAATCATCCATCAAAAACCCACTAAGTTAGTTTTGCTCGATGTCAGTGAAGCTTTTTTATATGAAATCAATCAAGAACTCACTGTTTATCTGCGTGAAATAAAGAGTGATATTCCACTCATTCCGCTCATTGGCAATGTCCAAAATGGCATGTTAATGACGACTATTTTTCACACACAAAAAGTACAAACAATTTATCATGCCGCCGCTTATAAACATGTGCCTCTTGTGGAGAGCAATGTTATCGCTGGCATATCTAATAACGTGCTTGGTACCTACGAAATAGCACAAGCGGCTATTTTTTGTGACGTTGAGACCTTTGTGCTTATTTCTACTGACAAAGCCGTTAGACCTACAAACGTGATGGGGGCAACTAAACGATTAGCTGAATTAGTTTTACAGTCTTTAGCGCCACGCGATCACAACACTCGTTTTGTCATGGTAAGATTTGGTAATGTTTTAGGCTCATCAGGCTCTGTTGTTCCTTTATTTAAGCGACAAATAAAAGCCGGTGGCCCAATCACTATTACCCATCCAGATATCATTCGATATTTCATGACCATCCCAGAAGCCGCTCAACTTGTGATACAAGCAGGAGCCATGGGTAAAGGTGGCGATGTATTCGTTTTAGATATGGGGGATCCTGTAAAAATTGTAGATCTTGCTATAAATATGACTCACCTTATGGGCTTAACCATTAAAGATGAAGAAAACCCTGATGGTGATATTGAACTAAAATATAGTGGTTTGCGACCAGGTGAAAAACTTTACGAAGAATTATTAATAGATGACCATGCTCAGCCCACTCGTCATGAGCGCATTTTAACGGCTAATGAACGTTTTCTATGCTGGCCTGACGTTAATATTATTCTCAATAATATTAACGATGCGATGCGCGCTGAAGACACCGACAAATTACGTCAAATATTACTTGATGCGCCATTAGCTTATAGCCCAGATACAAGACCAACGGCAACATCAGTAAATAATAATGCTGAAGAACAAAAAAAAGATGAAAGTATCAAAGAAGTTGATAATGCGTAAATAAATGTTTTATTGACGCTTCGAATTTAAGTAGTCATCAATTACTTCAATAGCATTAACCAAGTATTAGCATAATCAGGTAAGTGCTTATTCGCTTGATAATAATCTTTCCAACCAAAGTAACTGCCTTTAAGAAAGTCTAATTGAAATAAATTATTATCAAAAGCCCCTCCTTGATCAGCAAGGACTCCCATATTATTAAACGATTTACCGCCCACTTTATAATTAATTAAAAACAACTTTCCTAACCCTAGCTGTTTCACATTACCAGCAAAAGTCACCTCGGGTTTGATCGCAATTTTATCAGCAAGTGTTTGACCGTAACCCAAAGTACTAGGCACTTCAGAAAAATACCAATAACGAGATTGTTCACGTTTTCCAATCGTATAATCATAGGTAATACCATTATTGCGATGCACATTAAAATAGCGCCTTTGACCGTTAATATCGACAACACCAGTGCCTTGTAAAAGCACATCATGTAATGCTTCTTCTGTTAGCCAAATTAATGGTTTTGCCAGATCGCTATCACGTAAAGCGCCATTAATTATTTGCTGTCTGGTTAATTGATATCGCGTTAAGTGCTGTTGATTTTTATCCGCTTGCTTTAAAGAAAGCTCTTGCTCGTCATAAGGCAAAGAATATAACGCTTGGTTATATTTATCTGTTGCTACTTCACTCGCATTTAACAACTTAGTGTAATATTTTGTGATAAATATTTGCTGTTCTGGAATGCTCGTTAATAAGCGTTTTTTAACGGCATTATTACTTTGCTCAGCAAGCATGTTGGCTTGTTTTTTATCCGGCAACCAACGATAAAAGTCAAAGTGTTTTAATAGATATTCTTGTGAAAATGTTGTTTTGTCTGCAGATGAACATAAAAATTCTAACGTTTTTACAACACGTTCAAGGTTTATACCTTCAATTACAGTACCTGCGTGCACTGCAAAGTCATCTTCAGGAAAAGCTTCAATATACTGTTTAGTATTATTGGCAACTTCACATAAGTCAGCGATATCAACTTCTACTTCACCTTGTATTTTAGGATTAGTTTGTAGAATGAATTCAGCATGAGTTGAGAGACTGAGCGCAAAAAAGCTAATACAAATTAATCGATTAAAATTCATTATATTTTAGTCAGCATTGTCTGAAATTAACATCGTTTCAATGGCCTGAATAAACTCTTTATCATCAGGTTCTGTTTTGGGACTAAATGATTGAACATTATTGCCTTTACCATCAACCAAATATTTATAAAAATTCCATTTCGGTGAAGTCGATTTATCGCCTAAAAATTTAAAAACACTGTTTGCATCGCTGCCTCTCACCGCACTAGTTGAAAGCATAGTAAAAGTAACACCGTAATTTACATAACAAATTTTTGCGGTCTCTTTTTCATCGTCTTCTTCTTGAAAAAAATCATCTGATGGAAAGCCAATAACAACTAAGCCTTTAGATTGATATTTTTTATGCAAGGCTTCTATTTTTTCAAAGTGAGGAGTGAAACCACAGTTACTCGCCGTATTTACTATCAGCACAGGTTTACCTTGCGTTAACTCACATAAATCTACAGATTTACTTGAGTGCAGTTTTTGTTTTGTCACCTTAAGGTAATCGGGACAGCTATTAGTTTGCTCTGCAAACGCATTAAGAGATATTACATATATTGCTAAAAAAATGAGTGTTTTCATAAATTCCTCTCGCGATAAGTTTCTGCTCACGCTTCCATATTGAATAGAGTACAATTGGACTATATCATTAAAATAAATAACAAAAAATGGATATCACATCGTGAATAAAATCTTTATTGTTCTAATTATTGCTTCTAACTTATTGTGCTCATCTGCTAACGCAGAGGCACAAATAGAAAAAGTTTCTAAAATTCATCAACAAATAGCTAATAGCAATGTTGGGATAGGAGCAAGAGAGGCTGGCTCGATTAAAGAAAAAGACACGGCTAAATATATTAGTACTGCATTTAAAGAAATGGGCTTATCTACTTCGGAGCAAGAATTTTCTTTTGGTAAAGACAATCTCAAATCACGAAATATCATCGCCGATACAAATCCGCTGTTAGCTAAAACAATTGTATTAGCTGCACACTATGATTCGACAGCGAAAAATACAGGTTCTCTTGGTGCAACCGACAATGGTGCAGGACTAGCAGCAATGCTGGTAATCGCCTCCACAATGAGTAAAAAGAAAGTTCTCGAATATAATATCCGTTTTATTGCTTTTGGTGCTGAAGAAGTAGGTTTACAAGGCTCTAAATATTATGTGCAACAACTCTCAAAAAACATCGAAAAAAGAAATGAAATAATCGCGATGGTTAATTTCGATACAATCGCCGGTGGTGATTATATTTATGTACATAGCGCACATACAACGCCTTATAAATGTAGCTTAGATAACGCACAATATAATAGTGATACAAATATCAGAGAAGCTTTACTCGCTGCATCAAAAAAGGTGCTTGGTGAAAAAAATCAATATGTTATTCATCCTGAATATGAAGGCTACCCCAAGGGAGTAACAGGCTCTTGGTCAGATCATGCACCCTTTGCTTGTGCAGGAATTCCTATTGCTTATGTCGAATCAACTAATTTCACTATAAATGGTAAAGATGGTTATGATGGGTATTCACAGAGCATTCACCCTGCATTATGGGACTGTTATGATGATAAAAATAAAACAGCATGTAACCGAAACACTGAAACAAAATGGGGCAATATTTGGCACAGTCAATTTGATAAAATTGAGACATTAGAGCAACTTTTTCCAAATAGAGTGACAAAGCAATTATTAGATAATATCAATGTTATGAATACATTATTGTCAGATTTTTACCAATTTTCGAAGTAGCACTGTATTATCATTAAAGGAAGTGTAGCTTGTCGTTTTTATTTTGCTTAATAACGCATCTCGCTTGAATTTTATCTGGAGATGAATCACTTTAAGAACATTAAAACTTAGTGAAATCATTTTAAGTAAATTTGGTCTCATACACTGAGCTCATGCACTGAGTAAGCAGAAATTTTCACAAAATTAGCATAGACTCAATTATGCTGATTTTTAAAAGGTATTTAGGATAATATGAAAACACTTAATTTTAGCGCTATCGTTAGAACTATTTCAGTCATCGGTTTCGGTTTAATAGCTTTTACATCACAAGGACAACAAGGACGAGCTGCCAATGTAAATGTGGCGAATATTGAAAGCGCAACATTATCGCCTATTGCATGGGTACCCGGTACCGTTGTCAGTCGTAATAACTCCCAAATAGCCGCAGACGTTTCAGGTAGATTAGTCAGTTTGGCTAATTTAGGCAGCCAAGTTAAAAAAGATCAAATTATTGCTCAACTCGATGATCGCTCACTCACGTTAAAATATGACGAAGAAGCAGCGCAAGTTGCCAATGCTCAAGCAAAACTAAAATTTGAAACGTCAGAATTGACAAGAAAAAAGTCGCTGATTGAAAAAAAACTAATCTCTGAGAAAGAACTCGAAGAAGCAATGGCCAATCTAAACATTGCCCAAGCAAATTTAGCGGCTGCTAAGGCTAAGCTTGAACAAATTGCTCAAGATATTACTTATACAAAACTAAAAGCTCCTTTCGATGGCATTGTAGTAGAACGGCTGAGCAATCAGGGTGAATATGTTAACAATGGAAATGCCATTATTCGCTTAGTTGAAACAGCAAATGTTGAGGCATCGTTATTTGCTCCATTAACTGCATATCGTTTTTTAAAAGAAAGTAAAAAACTAGCGATCAAGTCGCCTCTGGGTGAAGGAAAAGCAGATATAAAAGCAGTCATTCCAGTTGCCGATTCACGCTCTCAATTAATGGAAGTGCGTCTTGATATGTCATCGTTTGATTGGCCAATCGGTTTAGACTTAAAAGCAGCCATAGCTACTGGAAACAGTAAGCAAGTACTTGCTGTGCCACGAGACGCGTTAGTATTAAGACGCAATGCAACAAGTATTTTTGTTATCGATGATGAAAATAAAGCTAAACAAATTACCGTTTCATTGGGTATTAGCGAAGGAGCACTTGTAGAAGTTATTGGCGATATTCAAGCAGGCGATAAAGTTGTTATTCGTGGCGCAGAACGTTTACGAGAAGGGCAATTAGTGAACATTAAAACCAATAACGATCAACTTATTTCAGGTCAATCTGCAACGGGTAACAAGTAATGACTCTCACTTCAGCGTCACTCAAAAACCCTACTGCAGTGATAGTCGCAGTATTATTAATCTCATTATTTGGTGCTATCAGCCTTTTTAAATTACCGATTCAATTAACGCCTGACATCAGTAAGCCACAAATTGTTATTTCAACAGGATGGCGTGCTGCTGCACCAGAAGAAATTGAAGCTGAAATTATCGAACGCCAAGAAGATGTATTAAAAGGATTACAAAATCTTGAATTGCTAGAATCGAGCTCTAGTCAAGGCCGTGGAAGTATCACATTAAGATATAAAACAGGGGTGAACTTACAGCGTGCATTAATTGATGTAATGAATGCGCTTAACCAAGTACCTAATTATCCACCAGACGCCACTGAGCCAATTATAGCGGTAGGTGGAGCAAGTAACTTTGACGCTATTGCATGGTTAGCGTTAAAGCCAACCGAAGGTAATACCAACGATATTGTTAGCTACCAAGATTTTACCGAGGAAGTAGTTCAAACACGTATAGAACGTGTTGAAGGTGTTTCTCAAACCAATGCTTTTGGTGGCTTATCGTCTGAATTACGTATTACTTTTGATCCCTACAAAGCCGCGACGCTTGGCCTTAATATTCCGGCAATCGCCAGTACTTTATCAAACAATAGTGATACCTCAGGAGGCTTCAACGATATTGGTCGTCGCAAATATACTTTACGTTTTTCAGGTAAATATGGTGTAGAACAATTACAAGATATGGTGCTTGATTGGCGAGACGGGCAACCCATTTTATTAAAAGACGTTGCAACAGTTGAACTTACATTAGCCGATAGAACGGGTGTTTTAACTTTAGATGGCGCACCTGCAATTGCAATGAATGTTCAAGCAGAGCAAGGTGTTAATGTTATTCAGGTAATGGATGGCTTAAAGGCTGCAGTAAAAGAGTTAAACGAAGGCCCGCTCAAACGAGCTCAATTAGAAATCATCCAAATGTATGATGAAACGATTTACATTGGTCGTTCAATGAGTCTCGTAAAAAACAATTTACTACTCGGTATTGTTTTAGCCATTATCGTGCTTTGGTGGTTTTTACGTAAATTTAAAGCGACATTAATTGTTGCGCTTTCAATCCCCATTTCACTTGTTGTTACTTTAGTAGTTATGCATATAACTGGTAGAACATTAAATATTATTTCAATGGCTGGGCTTGCCTTTGCGGTCGGTATGGTACTTGATGCGGCAATTGTTGTTTTAGAGAATATCGTTCGACTCAGAGAAAAAGGTACCAAGCCGCATGAAGCATCATTAAAAGGTACTTCACAAGTTTGGGGAGCACTCTTATCATCAACGGCAACTACAGTTGCGATTTTCTTACCTATTGCGTTTCTAGAAGAAGTTTCAGGGCAACTTTTCGCCGATTTGGCTATTACGATTGCTGTGGCAATTGTCGCGTCATTATTAATAGCGGTGACTGTTTTACCAACAGCGGCACGACGTTTATTAAAAGAAGTGTCTTCAGAAGACCCACATGATCATTGGTGGACAAATATTACCAATGGCATCATGCGTATCACTTCAACACCTAAAAAACGTATTAGTTGGGTATTGGGCTTAATGATATTTTCCTTTTTAGGGAGCTATTTAATGTTTCCTAAAATTGATTACCTACCCAAAGGTAATCAAAATTCATTCAATGCGTTTTTATTACCCCCTCCAGGGCAAAGCTACCTTGCTGCCCGAGAAGAAATGAGTGATGAAATAAACCGACGTTTAATGCCTTATTTAACCGGTGAAAAACAGCCTAAAATTGAACACTCATGGTTAGGCTTTTTTGGCAATTTTGGCTTTATGGGTGGGCGTGCAGAAAACTCTGATCATATTAAAGACATCGTAAATATCATCAATGGCGAGGTACTGTCAGGTTTCCCTGATACGATAGCTTTCGCTTCCCAAGAAGAACTATTTGGTAACCTTGGCGGCGGTCGGCGTATTGATATTGATATTCAAGGTAATGAAGTTGACCAACTTCTCGCGGCAGCTCAAGTTGGATTTGGTGCTGTGAGTCAAGCATTGCCTGGAGCACAAATTCAACCGACACCGGGGCTTTCATTAGCAGAGCCAGAATTACGTATGATCCCAGATGAACGCAGCATTGCAGAATCCGGATGGACAAGACAACAAGTGTCGTCAATTTCAAGAGCGTTAGGTACCGGCCTTTATGTAGGAGATTTTTTCAATGGTCAAAAACGCCTTGATGTATTTTTACGCTCAACCGACTGGGAATCTCCAGAAGAATTAGCTGCTATTCCATTATTTACTCCAGAAGCTGGTGTTCAACCGGTTGGAGAATTAGTCGAAGTAGTGAGAACGGCAGGACCTAGCTCGATCAGACGAGTCGACAGAAAAAGAACAATTACTCTGCAAGTAACACCGCCAGATAATATAAGTTTAGAAGACGCCATTACCGCCATAAAAGAACAAGCAGAACCGGCAATACTAGCTCAATTACCGGAAACGGGAGCTATAAACTATCGAGGCTCAGCAGAAGCTCTCACTGAAGCGTTAAAGAATATGAGCCAAAGTTTTTTACTTGCTTTAGCCATTTTATATTTACTCATGTCAGCCTTATTCCGCTCGTTTAAAGACAGTTTGCTAGTGGTATTAACCATTCCATTAGCAACAGTTGGTGGTATTGCCGTATTACAACTGACAAATATGGTGATATTTCAGCCGCTTGATTTATTAACCATGATTGGTTTTATCATCTTACTTGGTTTAGTAGTTAATAACGCAATTCTATTGGTATATCAAACACGTATGGGAGAAAGCGAAGGGTTATCACGGCATGACGCAGTTGAACAAGCTGTCCGTTTGCGTCTTAGACCAATACTGATGAGTACCCTAACCAGTATTTGCGGTATGTTACCTTTGTTATTAATTCCCGGAGCTGGTGCAGAGCTGTATCGAGGTATTGCTGCAGTAATAGTTGGCGGCATGAGCGTAAGTACTGTATTTACTTTGATTTTCCTGCCGAGCTTATTACAAATGGGAAAAGCAAGAGTGCATCAATTTGAAGCGCAACTTGCTTCAGAAAATACTTAATAATGTAGAAACACAGTAAATAAAAGCGAGCAGCTTTTCTACGCTAACTAATCACAACGCTCACTAATAAGTGAGCGTTTTTATTTCTGAAAAATTGAATTTTCTACATTTATGATAAAATGAGATGACTTAGATTCTATAGAGTTAACCACATGATAACGCTTGTGATTAAAGTAACATATTCACTAGTTTATTTTCGTTTAAGTTAAGTAAATCAAATTGATGATACTGTTGATAAGCAAGCTCAATATACTGATCACTTTCAATCTCTTTTTTAGACTTTTCTTGATACCACAAACCATTAATTAAATAACAACAGGCTAAATATGATTGTATTAATTCGAGGTTAAGTGTTTTGTTACTTTTACCTTGATAGCATTGAAAAATATGAGAATAATCATGATTTGATAAATTATTAATTGCAATGAACATCGCCACATCATATTCAGCACAACCAATAGAGGTGCATTCATAATCAACAAGCCAAGCTTTTTTTTGTTTATCGATAATCATATTCGAAAAATTTAAATCACCGTGACAAATTACCGGCTCTGCCACTTGTTCAAACGTTGTAATTTTTTGGTTTAAATGGGCTAAAAATGTTTGTTGAGTATGAGTAAATTCATTTATCCTAATTTGTTCATCAATAAGTAACTTTAAAGATAACGAAGTAACCTGCTCTATTGGTGATAACTGATGAAACTTGTGTAATAATTTCATAGCTACAGCTATTTTTTTATCAACTGAATAATGATTTTCAAACAGTGTATAACCTTCAATATACTCAGTGATTAACCAATCTTGTGTGTGGTATATAACATTCGGAGAAATTTGAGATGTTGCAGCAGATTGAGCAACTAATCGCTCATTTTTTTCAGTAGAGCTATGATGTGATAATAATTTAACAAAATATTTCGCTGATTTTTGACTGTCAAAATTAACCGCGGTCACGATAAAACAATGATGACTTAATCCTAAAAACACTCGTTCGATGGCACAAATATGTCCATCAAAGCAGATAAGCTCTTTAATACGTTTAATGTCATTTTCTATCGCATTAGACATTGAATTACGATTGGGTTGCTGAAGTTTCAGTGATTACCTCATTACGCTTACGTTGTTTAAATTTCGCTAACCATTGCAAATATCCATAGAGGGCCATGAAAAAATAAAGCACTAATAATGCTGCTGTCGGTTCTAAATCTTTTTCAATATAAAGATAGACAGAAACAGCATTGATCACAATCCAATATAGCCAATTTTCTAACACCTTTTTTGCCACTAAATACGTTGTAAAAACTGAAAAAACAGTTGTTGCCGCATCAATATAAGGAAAGTCTGCTGGCGTAAAATTTGCCATTAGCCAACCCAGTGAAATTGAAATAATGGTTAATAATACAATAGCTTTCACATGAAAGGTCAACGGCCAAGTTTGAATATGTAGCACTTGCTGAGGGCGTTTGTTTATATATTGCCAACAATACCAGCCATAAATAGCCATGCCAAAGTAATAAACTTGTAAAAGGCTGTCCATCCATAGATATACATCGTAAAAAATAACCGTATAAATAACCGTGCTTACTAAGGCCGCTGGCCAGCACCAAATATTTTCCTTTGCTGCCAACACAACATATATTAATGCTGAAACAACCGCCGTTAATTCCCAATAAGGTAATTGAGTAAAATACGCAATTGTTTCAGTCATCATATTATCCTTTACACTTCGATTTTTGCTTAAGTTTCAGCTTCAACAACACTGCGGTTGCCGCCAATGAATTTGCAAATAAATACCGCGGCATCTAACGTTTGATGCACATGTTTAATTTCAGCCATGACTTTATCAACTGCTAAATCGTACTCGCCAAAAACTTGCGTACTCATACCGTTAGTAACAACTTGTAAACCTTCAACATTACGTAACGTTCGAATAAAAGACCAAATCTCGGTCTTAAACTTTTCCTCCGCTAGCGGATATAAGCTAATTTCAATTGATATTTCCATGTTAATTCCTTAAAAGCTTAATAATCAGTATGCTTAATTTAAAATTGATAATCTAACGTTAAACCAACTACAGCGGGTTCTGCAAATTGATTATAGGCTTTGGCGGTATAATAATCGCGAGGGTCGTTACCAAAGTAAAATCCACGTGTTGTGTAGTCTTCATCAAGCAAATTTCTTACCCATAATTTTAACTGCCATTGGTCTTGCAGGTAACTAATTGAACCATGGACCAACACAACTTCATCAGATTTTTGATCATGGCTATCTGAGAAATAAAACTCATCTTTCCCATCAATTGCAAGGTTAAAATGCCATTGCTCATTAGGAAAATAATTTATTCCTAAATTGAACTGATAATTAGGGGCGTGAGCTTGATCTCTTCCTGTTTCTTTAGTGCCGTCAGCATAAGTAAAATCTTTAAACTCAGAGCTTAATAGTCCAAGACCACCATAAACCTCAAGATTATCATTAACATTCCAAGCGCCCTCTATTTCAAGACCTTGGTTTGAACCTTTTGCCGCATTGTCCCAGTAACTTATGAACTCAGCGCTACCGTCTGAACGAGTATCTAAATGATAACTGCTGATTTGAATATCTTCACGATTCATGTAAAACAATGCGGTACGTAAATAAGCTTTATTATTTAAAAAGCTCGCTTTATAGCCTAACTCGTAGTTCCATAGGTACTCAGGGTCAAACACTCGTAACTCTTCTGGAACACTTCCACCGGTATTAACACTACCAGCTTTAAAACCTCTATTCACAGAAATATAAGCCATGTCGCTTTCGCTAACTTGATAAGCTAAAGCTAATTTTCCGCCAACCATAGTATCATCAGGGCTAAAGGCTAAACTGTTTGAATTAACATAATCACTTTCACGGTTCTCAACACGCACACCACTCGTTAATGTCACTTTATCATTAATAGCCGTATCAAACTGAGCGAATACCGCTAATGTTTTTGCGTCAAAAGCAGAATTGAAATCACTGTCTAAATAAGTATATTGGCGCTTTAAATCTTCAACATCATCTTTAAAATAAACACCAGCAATCCATGAAGTTGTATCAGAGAAAATATTTTGCTCAGGCTTAGAAATCAAACGCACTTCTGCGGTAGAGGTTTTTCTATCACGTAAGTAATTATCTACTGACGAATACTCCCAGCCTTCACATGCTGAATTAGTACAAAGCCCTTCATAACTCCAATCTTCATCATAACCATAGGCTAAATCTGAATCTGCATGGCTAATTACCGACACTAAATCAAAGGAATTAAATTTACTGTAAGTAAATTTTGCACTTAGTGCGGTAGTTTCTTGTGCATCAACACCTGGTTGGTCAGACAATGTTTGACGATTTTTATCGAGTGAAAAGGCATCGTAGCCATTGTTGAAGTTAAAATGTAATAGCGCTAAATCAATCTTCAAATGTTCACTTGCTTCAATCGCTAACTTTCCACGTAAAGTTAATTCATCACGATTATTAGTGTCGTCTCTGTCTAGAAAGATATTTTCAACAAAGCCATCACTTTGATATTTTTCTGCTGAAAGTCGGTAATTAACCTTGTCTGAAGCTGGGCCAGAAAAAAAGAGTCCAGCACCAAAACTACCATAATTTCCTGCAGTAAGCTTTAAGCCACTTTCAAAGCTTTCTGTTGGTGCATTACTCGACATATAAATTAAACCAGCCAAAGCATTCGCACCAAAACGAGTCCCTTGAGGGCCACGAAAAATTTCAACTTGCGACATATCAAAGGTTGAAGCAACACTGCCGATACCCGAAAAATCGATGTCATCGACAATTAAACCAACAGATGGATTAATTGGCTCTTGAAATTGGCTACGCTCACCGATACCACGAATTTGATAATAACGAGCGCGTTGAGAGCCACTTGAAAAATTAACATTAGCAACCGCGCCGGCTATTTCTTCTAAATTTTGTGCATGACGCGCTTTGATATCTTCAGAAGATAATACTGATAAAGAGGCAGCCGTAGTTTGTAAACTTTGTGAACGATATCCTGCATTGACAGTGATAACTTCAACCGCTTCTTCTGCTGTTTGGTTTGTTAATGGTGTAGGCTGCGCTTGAGCTGCAACCATAGATGTACTTAAAAGAATTGCTAAGGTGATAGGTGTTTTTACAAATTTCATTTTTCTCTCACAACAATCACCAGCAAATAGAGAGAAAAACAAAAAATAAGCTCATGTAAGGATCACTTACCAAGCAAATAACTTGAATTAACCATCCCTACGCCGGCATTATCCGTTTCAGGTAATAAGGGTAATAAATCTCAGCGTAAAAGCATTAAGCTTATACACACCCCTTGGTTCGGGCAGGATAATAGCAAGTAGTAACTAAATGTACAGCTAATTTTTCGTAATAAACTATAACCAATTATTTTGCCTACATATTTTGAGAGTCTGTTACTGGTTCGTCTAACGCCTTTTTAGAAATATAAAATTTCTTCGCGTGCTCAGCGCCCATTCGATAACAAAAATACGCTATAATCACCCACAAAATAAAATGTGATGACTCAAGTTTATTTGGCCAATAGGTGAACCAAATAGCTGCGGTTACCATATTAATAATAGAATCAACAAACATAGAAATCAGTGCACTAATACTGAATAAATCAGTGACATCCTTCCAACTAGTTACATTTAGCCAAAAATTAAAAATTTGAAGAAGCTCAATAATTAAGAAAGTGAATACCGCAATTAATCCATAGAACCCCCCGCCAAAAGTGACCCATTTAGAGTGAATAAACAGAAGGTTCTTTTTGTTTTCTCTTGATAATTGTGATGAATTGTTATTTTTATTAAAGGCGTTTTTTATACAAACATCTGACGACAAATAACCTTTTTTATAAGAAAAATACACCATAAAAAAGCTAAATAAAAAGACAGGTAACCCTGCAATAAGAATGGCTTCAAAAGCTTCAGATATTAATTCCATTTATCTTAATCTCTATCAATGATGGAAGAAGTTGCTCTCCCGTTAGCTGTTTATACGCTACCACTTAACAATAATATTGTAAAACGACTACGTTCGATTAAAAATAGTTGAAATCAAAAAAGCCTCAGAAGTGAGGCTTTGAATAACTTCTATGTAAATATACTTAAAGAAGAATTTATTCTATATTCTGGATCTGCTCACGCATCTGCTCGATAAGCACTTTAAGCTCTACTGCTGCATTTGTGATATCAGCATTAATAGACTTAGAACCTAACGTGTTAGCTTCACGATTAAATTCTTGCATCATGAAGTCTAAACGACGACCTTGAGCGCCGCCTTTTTTCAAGATACTTTTTGTTTCTTTCACATGACTAAATAGACGGTCGATTTCTTCATCTACATCCATTTTTTGCGCAAGCATCACTAATTCTTGCTCAACCCTTGTAGATTCTAATTCAATTTTTGCGTCAGTAAATTTATCAATAATACGTGTGCGTTGCCATTGAATCACTTCAGGCATATGGCCTTTTACTTTTTCAGCTTCAGCCACAATTCCATCAAGGCGCTGTTCAATCAGCACTTTCATATTTTGGCCTTCGCTAGCTCGTGCAGCAATAAAATCTTCAAGCGCTTGATCAAAGCCTTTTAGAATAGCTGATTGAATGCTGTCCATATCTGCTTCTTCAGCTTCCATCACACCAGGCCAGCGCATGATTTCTATAGGGTTTACTTGGCTATTGAGTGTTTGCTCATTTACCCAACCAGCATGTTCTAATAATTGAGAAGCGAGATCTTTGTTTAGTGAAAGTTTACCTTTGGTTGCAGGGTTAGCGTTGAAACGTAAACCACACTCTACTTTTCCGCGGTTTAATGCTTTGCGAAATCGTTCTCTTAATACGGGTTCTACACTTCTAAATTGCTCGGGTAATCTAAAATAAGTTTCTAAAAAGCGTTGATTAACACTTCGAATTTCCCATACCGCATTACCCCAATCGCCTTTCACTTCTAAACGTGAAAATGCCGTCATACTATGAATCATAATCTTTCCTATTGTACGCTATAAAGTTTGTTTTATAAGAATGAAGGAAAGGATTATGCCTGAGCATTGGCTATCTATCCACTGATAGCCAATAACAGATATGTTTTTTGTATTACGGGGTAAACACTAATTCGCCAAAGCTTGCACTAAATTCAACACACCAAACACTTAACGTATCAAAATCATCCAAGGTTTTACCATTTGGCAAACGAAGGGTAAATTCAGCATTCTCATACGATGGGCCATTAATTTCACGGCTTATTGCAAATGCATCTTCGCTCACGTAATCATGGTCTTGCGCAACATAAAAGTTCACTTGAGGGCCTCTACCGTCATAATAAAATTCTGTGACTTTTATCGTACAATTATCAATAATTTCTGCACGCCCAGAAACTCCATGAGCAATAGTGTCAAAATATCCATAATTGCCCACTGAACTATGAGTACTATCACAATTGACTATTTCTTGATTATTTAATTCGGCAAGTGTTTGCTCGAAATGATAAACCGCCATTTCTGATGAGACGAGTTGTTGATAAAAACCACCATAACTTGCCAATAAGGTTTCTACTTGGTTATCAAATTCTGCCGAAGAAAAGTCAAGACTGACCCCTTCAGATACATCATGGGCTGCTTGAGCAATTTGAATGCCGTTATTTGCATCGCCATCAAAGTCTAAACTTTGCAAGAGGCGCAGCATGTTAATTACATTAATATCGTTAATGTCTTGTGTGGTTAAAACATCTAAAGGGGTCATCACACTTTTTGCGGTAATGGCCGGAAATGTAATTCCACCAATAGAAAAAGTAATCATTTCATCCGTTTGATACATGAATTCGCCGTCAGCATTTGTCATACCTTCATTGGTAGATGTTTGATAGTGAAGTCCTTCAACGGCTGAATCTAAAAAGATTCCGGTAAATGTTGTAGGAGGTTCAACTACAACAGGTGTTTCAACCGTATTGGTTGTACTGCCTCCTCCGCCGCCACATGCAGAAATACTGCATACAAGCACAATGTGAAATAACCCTTTAATTTTCATAATTAAACCTTTTTCATATTTTATTGCTCAGTATCATTTCACGCTTTGTAAAAGTCTTAACGAAAGTGTCACAATTTCATGTTTTTAAGTTAATCAAAGCTAAGACAAGTAGCTTTATGATTGTGTCGCTGAAACTATGCGCTGACATAAGCCATAATGGTAAAACAAGCACTTACCTAACACTTGAAACCATATACTGACATAAAATAAAACCATACTTTGACAAAAAATCTCAATTTATAAATGAGCATTATTAAATGTAATAAAATTACATTTAGCTAAAGTTTAGCCAAAACGTACCAGCTTGGTTAACTTAACTGCCTATTCGGCATAAAATAAATAGCTAATGTTTATGGAACGCTTCCGCCATTCTCAACTGCCTATACGGCATTGCATACAGGTTTGACTACCAATACTCTGCGTCCGAAATTTTCAGCTGCCTATTCGGCAAGTATTTAATCTTAAGACTGTAGCGTTTTCCACCTTCTTTTTCAGCTGCCTATACGGCATTACACTATAGGCGTAGTTTATTATCTTCCGGAGAATAATTATCAGATGCCTATGCGGCATAATACAATAACCTTAGTTTGATTTTATTAAATAAATCAAGAGGCAGCATGTTTTGTGAACTAAATAACATTTTAAACAACTTGTTGCCTAGCCAGCAATATTTTTAGTTAGAGATACTTAGTAATATCAGGAACAGTCCCTAAATGTTTATCATTTGTTGCTAGTCCATAGCTATTAAAACTGCTTTCACTGTATTCAACGCCAAGCTCTTTTTGAATAAAAAGCTCAACATCTACACTTTTACTAACACTGGCAACAGATACTTGATGAAATAAATCAAATTCTCTTACTGAAGTTAATTTTTCAGGGTTAAAGTTTTTACCTTGAGCTTGCGCTCTTTTTTCAAGTCTTTTTAATCGCCTCTTTTTTTCTGCTGGAAAAATTTTCTTTATTGTCTGATTTCGTTTAAACCTTACTTCAGGACAATCAGTTGGAACTTCAACAACCTCACTCAAAGAAAAAAAGCCACACTCTTTCATATCATTAAAAAATCGTTGTCGGCTAAGCACATTAAGCACGTCTTTATCAGAGTAAAAAAACGCGATAACATTCCCAATAGATTCATCACTCCAACGAGGGAAACTAACCCCAATCCCCTGGATGTTTTGTTTACAGATATAACCATGCATAATAAAAAGGCATCGTCCGACCAATAAGTTAACATTAGCGCTTTCCGGTAAATAACGAACTGTAAAATAATAACGGGTCATATTATTTACCTCCTTTTTTAGGAAAAAGCCCACCCTTAATGAAAATGGCAAATAGATAATATATTTGAGGCGTTATCTGTAAATCACCCTGTTCTTTAGCCAGCTCTAATTCCTTCAAGAATTCAGGTAATCTTTTTAATAAAGAATAAAAATCTATTTTTGAAGCGGGAGGCCTTAATGCCACCCAATAGTCCTGATCA
>JAQWHO010000315.1 GCA_029249355.1 Thalassotalea sp. | reverse complement strand
CTTTGGAATACCGTCAGAGCAATAGCGAGTGGGTGCGTTATTCTTCACCAGTTGAGGTCACACTACCGGTTGAGGTAAGAGCAAGATCAGCAGATCAAAAACGAGCAGGCCGAAGCTTCACAGTTAATTAGTTTCTCGTTAGTTCGATAGCAAAATCAATTAAACCCCAAAAGTTGTTAGGTAAAGTGAGTTTCTAATTTTATCTAACAACACGTTCAAATCACCGTATTTCATTTTTAAAATTTAGGTTTAGTCATGTATCCTTCTTCCATTGTCACCTTAGATATTGGCGGCACTACCATAAATGCAGGGCGTTATTATAATGGCGTTATTGAAGAAAATATTGTTAGAAGTTTTGCTACAGATAAAAATGAAGCTGAAATTCTAGCGTTTATTATTTTTTGTATCGATAGCGTTAAAAGTGAATCCACCAAGGCTATTGCTGTAGGTGTTCCTTGTATTTTGGATGTTGAGCAAGGTATCGTTTTTGATGCCATTAATATTCCTGCTTGGCAACATTACCCTCTTAAAGCAGTCCTTACCGAACATTACCAATGTGATATTTATATCAATAATGATGTGAATTGTTTTGTAGCAGGGGAGCATGAATTTGGTCCGGCTAAACAATTTAATGATGTAATAGGTATATGTTTGGGGACTGGGTTTGGTTCAGGTTTTGTACTTAATAACCAATTATATTCTGGCCATAATTGCAGTGCTGGTGAAGTGGGCGGTATTTCTTATCTAAATGGCACAATTGATGATTATTGCTCGGGCAAGTTTTTTAAAGATCATTATCAGATTTCCGGTGCTGATTTAGCTAAACTGGCGGAACAAGGTGATGAAAAGGCACTGATGGCTTTTGAACAATTTGGCTCACATTTAGCGCAAGCATTCTCGAAAATATTGTTTGTGCTAGATCCGCAAGTTATCGTTATTGGAGGCTCTGTCTCAAAATCGTATGATTTATTTATTGAAGCATTATGGCGAGAATTAGCCGACTTTCCTTACAAAAAAGTGACTAAAAGCTTAAGAATTGTAAAAAGTGAATTAGAAAATGCGGCATTGCTGGGCGCTGCGCATTTATATTTGGAGAGCAAAAGGTAGTTGAAACGGATATTACTCATTAAGTAACATTTCAATCATTGTTTTTATAAAGTTATTTAACGTAAGATGCTGGCAACAAAATAATAAAAGATTAATACCATGATCATTACGAATATCGAGCAAATCCCCGGAAAAACGATTGTTGAAGAGCTAGGCTTAGTGCACGGTTCAACCGTTAGAGGCAAACATATCGGAAAAGATATTCAAGCTTTTTTTAAAGGGCTTGTTGGTGGTGAAATTAAAGGTTATTCAGATTTATTAGCGGAAGGGCGTGATGAAGCGATTGAAAGGATGAAAGCGCAAGCACAAGCGTTATCTGCTGATGCTATCGTCAATGTGAGGCTAACGACATCAACTATCACCGGTGGTGCAGCGGAACTTATGGCCTACGGTACTGCGGTTAAAATTTCCTAATGGATTGGTTTTTTAAAGAAATAGAAAAATTTAATGCTGAACTAGCACAAGCACCTGATTGGCTTTTAGATCTTTTTGGCGGGTCAAATATTTTTGATGCTATCTTAAGGAACAGTCTGCAATTTTTTACTTTAGCGATACTCGGTTGGCTACTTGCCACTTTTCTAGAACGTAAGCACATCAAATACCTTGAAAGAAAAGAACAACAATTGATTAAAATACAGCTGAATAATTTAAAGAAAACCGCTATTGAATATCACGAAAAATCAGCATTTTTGATGGGTTCGGTAGTTATCGCACACGATTATTTTAGAGGTTTTTTTATTGTTTTGAGAAAAATAATTGGTGGTAACATTTCTGCCTATGAAAAAATTACGCAACGTGGACGTAGAGAAGCGCTCATTCGTTTAAAAGAAAACGCTTTGGCACAAGGTTTCAATAAAGTGATCAATGTGCGTTTTGATAGTACCAAAGTCGGTAATAATATTACTGCCGTTGAAATTGTTGCTTATGGCACGGGCATTAAAGTCGCTCAAAGTTAAGCGTTACTTTAGCTTTCATTTTCACTCTATTCATTTCATCGCTCAATTCCACCCATAACATATTCATTAAATGAATCATTATTCTTATATTTAATAATTTTTGTTATCTAACCTAAAAAGCTACAGTGAATTTCCTACTACACTCTTAGTGTATTCAAAAATTTATATAAATAGGAAGTTTAATGTCGGTGTTATCGCAGCATCCTTTTACTAGACTTAAATTACATTGTTATATCGATGGCCAGTTTGTGCCCAGTGATCGCTATTTTGACAATATTAATCCGGTAAACGGTGAAGTTGTATCTCAAGTAGCAGAAGCCGATATCACGCAAATTGATATTGCTGTTGAAAGTGCGAAAAGAGCATTGAACGGCGCATGGGGAAAATTCACCGTCAATCAACGTTGCGACTTATTGCATAAAGTGGCGGATCGCATGGCTGAGCGTCAGCAAGAATTTATTGATGCTGAAATTGCCGATACGGGTAAATCTTTATTCCAAGTGCAAACCATTGATATTCCACGAGGTGCGGCAAATTTTAGAGCCTTTGCTGATATGGCTCGTTCACATTCTGGCGAAACCTTTATCACCGAAACGCCAACAGGTGAAAAAGCGCTTAATTATAGTGTTAATAAACCATTAGGGGTGGTTGCTGTTATATCGCCCTGGAATTTACCTTTATTATTAGCGACATGGAAAGTTGCTCCCGCCTTAGCTTGTGGTAATTGTGTGATACTAAAACCTTCTGAAGAAACCTCTTCAACGGCGGTATTACTCGCTGAAGTGATGAATGAAGTGGGTGTGCCGAAAGGCGTATT
>JAQWHO010000314.1 GCA_029249355.1 Thalassotalea sp. | reverse complement strand
ACCAAATTGTTTAGCAAACGCTGAGAATAGGTAAGTCATGAACATACCAGACGAATACAAAGAACTCACCTGGCAAGGGTTATGGAAAAATAACCCCGGATTAGTGCAATTATTAGGACTGTGTCCATTACTTGCAGTAACTTCAACCGTCACAAATGCTTTAGGTTTGGGGCTTGCCACCATGTTTGTTCTTATTTGTTCAAATACCACCGTTTCTGCAATTCAGCAATGGGTGCCTAAAGAAATCCGTATTCCTATTTTTGTGTTAATTATTGCTGCATTCGTTACCTGTGTTCAATTATTAATGAATGCTTTTACCTTTGGCTTATATCAATCTTTAGGTATTTTCTTACCTTTAATCGTCACTAACTGTGCCATTATTGGTCGAGCAGAAGCTTATGCATCTAAAAATCCAATCAAACAAGCAAGCTTTGATGGCTTTATGATGGGATTAGGTTTTCTACTCGTATTAGTTGTTTTAGGTGCTATTCGCGAAATATTAGGTCAAGGAACATTATTTGATGGTGCTGACTTATTACTGGGTAATTGGGCAAGTGTTTTACGCGTTGAGGTATTTCATTTAGACAATCAATTCTTACTGGCAATTTTACCTCCAGGTGCGTTCATTGCAATGGGTTTTTTAATTGCTGCAAAAAATAAAATTGATGAGAAAATTGCGGAAAAAACACCGAAAAAACAAGAAGTAGAAATTGAACGCGTACGGGTAAATTTTGACAGTTAAGTCATAATGAAATTCACAAAAATCACGATGATTTAACAGGCAAGAAAAAGAATGAATAAAGAAAAACGTGTCGAAATGCTCACCCGGTTACGAGATGATAATCCTCATCCTACTACTGAGCTAAATTTTTCCAGCCCCTTTGAATTGCTTATTGCCGTACTTTTATCTGCTCAGGCAACAGATGTTGGTGTTAATAAAGCAACGGCTAAACTTTATCCTGTTGCCAATACTCCCCAAGCCATTCTTGATCTAGGCTTAGACGGATTAAAGTCTTACATTAAAACTATTGGCTTATTCAACACTAAAGCCGTTAACACCATGAAAACCTGCCAAATGTTGGTTGATTTGCATAACAGTGAAGTTCCCGAAAATAGACAAGCGCTTGAAGCACTTCCGGGCGTTGGCCGTAAAACGGCAAACGTTGTATTAAACACTGCATTTGGTCAATTAAAAGATAACGAAGGTAAATACTTTTTAGCGGTAGATACCCATATTCAAAGGCTCGCCAACCGAACAGGTTATGCCAAAGGTAAAACGGTTGAACAAACAGAGCAAGCAATCATAAAAAACACGCCGAACAAAACAGAATTTATGTTCAACTTACATCATTGGTTTATCCTTCATGGTCGTTATACTTGCGTAGCCCGCAAACCTCGCTGCGGCGCTTGTATCATCGAAGATTTGTGTAACTTCAAAGATAAAACTGAATAACTTACTTTTCTAACCACAACGTTTTTTTGGTATAAGTAAAGGATAAAGAAAGGAAAGCCATTAGCTTCCCTTCTTTTAGTTTCAAATTTAAGTTCCAAAATTTTCAATCGAAAAGTTAGATACTCTTCGCATTTATATGAAATACAATAAATTACAAAAGTCCTTCAAATGCTTGTGTTATTCTTGGGAACCACATCATTGTTACTGCTGCGCCAACGCCAATCACAGTAATCAACACTCCAATCGCGGCAAAACCACTCGCTATCCATTTAATATTGTTGCTTCTATTTCTTTGCGCCCAAAAAATTATTTCAGCAATTATCATTGGGAGTAAATAAGAAGCGAAAGACAAAGTAATATCTGCTGGCCCATCTATATTTCGGGTATTTCCATTAGCACCTTGATTCACAATAAACCAGCCCATAAGGTACAACCTAAATGACCAAACGCCATTAATTAATATAAAGCTGTGTATGGCAAAACGTTGATGAACGATAAACTTTTTATTAATGGCGGCTTTCCACGCTAAAAAAATGGCTATTGGAATTAATATGCCATTCAGCGTCACGCCAAGCGATCCAATATCGCTAAACCTAAACCCTGCGCCCCACGTTAAATACAAACCAGTAAACGCCCCTGACAAACCTAAAATCATAAACATTCTGCCGTTGTAGCGATGAAACTTAGGATATTTTTTTCGAATATTAGGAAATAACTGAAACATACCACTCATCGCCATCAATGCCGCGGGTAAAATGTGTGCAAAGAATACGAATAAATCGACACTACTTTCAGCTTTTATTCCCTGACCAGGCGATAAAGAATGAGTTAACTCAGCGTTTCCAAAGAGTGTGGGGAATGCATAAATACTCAATATATATGCTGCAAACACCCATTGACCTATTAGCGCTACAACAACCCAACATTTAACAATATTATTAAGCGCTTTTTCTGGAGAAACGGAGCCTCCTTCTAACTTATTCACGACTGTCTGCATACTTGACCTTTAAAAATTAACTTACTGATTAAGATGTAATTTTGCATGATTAGTCATTAAAATCGCTCCGAATTCGAAATTCGGCACACTATATTTTGAAATATTTACTCATAATTGGAGCGTTGAAGAATATATGGTCAGTTGCTAAAATTAGTACTTTGTTAACTGTTGGTGAATGTAAATGGAACTATCGAATATTTATATTGCTTTGCTCTGTATTAGCTTAATATTTCTAGTTGCCCAAGTTTTAGTGCGAGAAAAGCAAACTGTACACATATTATTCGCATTGTTTTGTGGCTCTATCGCCATCATGGCAACAAAAAAAATATCGGGTGACACAATAGGCGCATATCAATATTTAATTGGCATGGCAGCTTGTGCAACGTGTAATGGCTATTGGTTGTTATCACGTAGCTTATTTAGAGAAAAACAGGCTATTTCTCCTCCCCACATCTTTATGGCTGTAGCGATAGCACTTTTAATCATGGCGAATCAAGGCTACTTATTTATTAATAGCAGCCATTTAATCACTTCAGAAATTAACAGTGTTATTCCTCATGTGCTCAATGAATTAACTATTTTATTATCATCCACTGTGATCATGTTGTCATTTTGGGAAGGATGTCGTGGCTATAAGGCTGACAGTGAAAAAGGAAAGTCGCAGCGTTTATTATTTTTAGCGACCTTTGGATTAGCAGTGTCATTAAGTAAATTATCGAGTGGTTTATTTCCAGAAAGCCCTGAATATACAGAATTTTTAACCATACTCATTATTTTAATGGTTTTAACAAATACACAAATATTAATCATGTGGCGATTTAACAAAGCAAAGTCTTCGATAAACACTCACGAATTCGTTGTAAATCAGTCATCAGATGACATTAAACCAAGCCAAACTCAAGTTAATGATACATGCCACATTGACCAAGCCCTGGCTGACAATGTTGAAACTTTATTGGTTAAGCAGTCACTCTACTTAAAAGCAAATTTAAAGGTTGCCGACATTGCGCGAGAACTTGACGTTCCTGAATATAAAGTCAGCAAAGCATTAAGGCACAATTTAAGTGCTCGAAACTTTAATCAATATATTAATGAGTTACGAATAAAACACGCTAAAAGATTATTAACAGATCCTGATAAGCAAAAGTGGTCAGTGCTTGTAGTAAGTTTGGAAAGTGGTTTTGCCTCTGTAGGCCCTTTCACACGAACGTTCAAGCTCATAACAGGATTTACTCCCAATCAATACAGACAAAATGAATTAACTTAAGGCTAATAATGAAATTTTTACATTCTATGGTTCGAGTCAGTAATCTTGAAGAATCTCTAACCTTCTACATTGAACAATTAGGGCTTATTGAAACAAAACGTTCTGAATACCCTGAAGCTAAATTTACACTTATTTATTTAGCGACTGCAGCAGGAGAACCAGAAGTTGAACTTACCTACAATTGGGGCTCTACGGAAGAATACACAAGCAGTAGAAGTTTTGGGCATTTAGCGTTTGAAGTAGATGACATTTATGGATTATGTGAAAAATTGCAATCAGCTGGTGTTGTCATAAACCGCCCTCCTCGCTGTGGTCATATGGCTTTTGTAAAATCGCCAGATGATATATCTATCGAATTATTACAAAAAGGCGAAGCGTTAGCTCCAAAAGAGCCTTGGTTAAGTATGGAAAACTCAGGTACTTGGTAATCGGTTCTTGGCACCTAGTAATTGGCACTTAGTAAATGACTCTTGAATATTTCCATTAGGGCATTAGTTAATATAATTAGATAACTAATAGGCATAGTTTTCTGTGCGTTGTTAACGCATAACTTTTATCTCACCCCCTTTAACTCATAACTGTTAATTTGCACCTTTAAAATTAAACCCATATAACTTCTCTTTTCCGTACTCAACTGTAGTGTTCAAAAAACATCTACAGTTTTCATGCTCTGTGCCGATAAAGTGCAATAAACTCAATCGCTCGAGTTTTTGACAATTTGCCGTAAAGCCAGAACTCGACCGTGTGCATTCAAACATGGGGAAAGATCATGTCGGTAAATTCACTGTCAATAAGCGCTAAAGCAATCGATCAACAAGCACAGTATCAGCAAACTTTTTCTCGAAGTAGAAAGCTTACTTTGCTCGACAAACAAGAAAACTCACAAACTTCAATACTCTCTGATCTCCAAAGTATTAAAGCACTTAATCAAGAGGTGCTTATTCAAGTAAAAAATGACATCGATAATATGTTATCGAAAAATAAGCCCTCGAAGGAAGTCCAATTAGAAGAGACGTATGATCGACCTTTACCACCAAAAATAGAATTAATGAAAGTAATTTTAGAAGGGTATTTTGGCAAAGAATTTGGTGAATTTTTCAGTGAACTCGATTTGCAGCTAAATAATCAATCAGATAACAACTTTCAAGATCCTAATCAAATAGCTGTCGAAGGTGACGAAAATAATCGAATTGATATTGATGGCATGCAATTTAACTCGAATGATTTATTAAAAGTAGAACAATGGCAACACCATAGCCAGAGCTTAAATTATCAAATGAATGGCGAGTTTAATGTAAACGGGCAAGATATAAAAATGGATTATTCATTTGCTATTGCTAGCGAATACAAAAGCTATAGCTCTGTTGAAATGACAGCAGCAGCCTTAAAAGATCCAATGTTAGTGCAATTTGGTGACCAATCGATAGGACAAATAAAAGAGCACCACAAATTTGATATTAATCAAGATGGCGAATTAAACAAACTTCCGGTATTTTTTGGTGATGTCGGTTATTTAGTTTATGACAAAAACCAAAACTTAAAAGCTGATAATGGCAGCGAATTATTTGGCCCTCAAACTGGCCATGGTTTTAATGAATTAGCGCAACTTGATAGTGATGAAAATGGTTTTATAGACAGTGACGATGAGGCATTTGAGCACCTGTATTTATGGCAACCTGAACAAGGTAATAATTTGATGTCATTAACTGATGCAAAGATACGGGCAATTAATACATCCGCCATCGACACGCCTTTTAACTTTTACGATACAAAAGGCAATATAATGGCGCAGATACGACAATCAAGCTTTGCAATTAGTGACGATAATTTAGGTAAAGGTGTTCATCAAATTGATGTGAAAATTTAATGATTTCTGTATATTTACTTAAATAAATTCACATTAAAATGTGCTGAATAAAGTAATATTTATATCCAACTTAAGCCAAAGCTTCAAGCTTATTTGAGGCCACTTTAATCGCATAATTTCGTAAAGATTTTAACTGCGGACTCTCTGTCTGCCAATAATGCCAGTACAAGGGAACATCAATGAAATATCCGGGAATTAAATCGACTAACTGATTTTTTTTGATTAAATCGCCTAATTGCAAAGAAGGCAATAAACCATAGCCAAGTCCAGCTATCATTGCTTGCTTAAAACCTTCTGATGAAGGACAAATATGAGTATATTTTGGCAGTGAATTTGTCAGTTCATTGAGTAATTGATGCTGTAACTTGTCATGCTCGTCATACACTAGACAAGGTAATTCTATGAGTTGTTCAACGGATGTAATCTTATGTCGTTT